>JAJFFL010000174.1 GCA_021776705.1 Alphaproteobacteria bacterium | reverse complement strand
CAAGCCGACGCCGTCGACGATGGCGGCGTCGACCACCTGGCCGCGGCCGTCGGCGCGGGCGCGCAGGATGGCGCTGACCAGTCCGAACGCGAGCAACAGCCCGCCGCCGCCGAAATCGCCGACGAGATTGAGCGGCGGGCGCGGCGGACGGTCGGCCTCGCCCATGGCGTGGAGCGCCCCGGTGAGCGCGAGATAGGTGAGGTCGTGACCGGCCGCAGCCTGCAGCGGACCGTCCTGGCCCCAGCCGGTCATGCGGCCGTAGACCAGCCTCGGGTTGGCCGCCAGGCACGCGTCGGGCCCGAGCCCGAGCTTCTCCATGACCCCGGGCCGGAAGCCCTCGATCACAGCGTCGGCCTTGGCGATCAGCCGCCGCGCGGTCGCCGCGCCGTCGGGCGACTTGAGGTCGAGGACGATCGAGCGGCGGCCGCGGTTCAACAGATCCTTGGCGGGATCCATCGCCACACCGGCGGGCGCATGGCCGCCGGGCCGGTCGACGCGGACCACGTCGGCGCCGAGATCGGCGAGGCACAAGGCGGCGAACGGGGCCGGGCCGACGCCGGCGAATTCGACCACTTTCAGTCCGGCGAGAGGGCCCGGGCTCGCCGTCACTGGGCGGCGCGCGGCTGAGCGTCGCGCTGCGCCCGAGCCGGACTGTCGACTCCGGCGACCGCGAAATCGCGCACCCGGTCGAGCACCGCCTCCAGGTCGTCGCGCCGGCAGGCGCCGCCGGACAGGTTTACCAGCCGCTCGGATTCCGAGCACAGGTCATGCTCCAGCGCCAAGGTGAAGAACAAGCGCCAATAGATCTCGTCTTCCGGCAAATCGGGACGCACCCGGGCGATCGACGCGGCGAAGCGCAGCAGCACGTCGAGGTGGGTGTTGATCAGGCGGCGGATCTCCGGGTGGCGTTCGCCGCGGGCGTGGATCAGGAATCGGACCGCGTCGCGCGACTCTTCGCCGCCGCAGCACCACTCCAGCGGCGGCCCGAGCAGGGCGCCGAGGATCGCGCGCAGGTCCGCCCCGCCGTCGGCCTCGAGCTTGCGCAAACGGTCGAGACGGTCGCGGGCGAGCTCCGACGCCCGGCGCCGGAAGATCGCCATCGCGAGGCCGTCGCGGGAGCCGAAGTGGTAGTTGATCGCCGCCAGGTTCACCCGCGCTTCGGCGGTGATCTGGCGCACCGAAACGTTCGACAACCCGTGCCGGGCGAACAGGCGCTCCGCCGTCGCCATGACGTGCGCGCGGGTGTCCTGGGCCTTGCTCATCGTCGTCTCCAGGTTGGTAAAAAAATTCAAACACGTGTTGGATTGCGCGTCAATCGATCGGATGTTTCGCCAGCTTTCATTGCGAAAATCCGGCCGTCGCCTTGCCGCCGGTCCGAACATATGTTTGATTTGCAGCAACCGCCGAAGCGCGGACAGGGAGGTGATCTTGGTGGCGGACGTCAAAGAAGCGCCGTCGGTGCGCGACCAAGTCAGCGACGAAGAATGGCGCCTGCGCCAGGAACTCGCCGCCGCCTACCGGGCCTTCGCCGAACTCGGCTGGGACGATCTGATCTTCACCCACTTGTCGGTGCGCGCCCCCGGGCCCGAGCACCACTTCCTGCTCAACCCCTACGACCTCGCCTTCGACGAGATCACGGCGTCGAACCTGGTCAAGGTCGACACCGAGGGCCGGGCGGTGATGAAGTCGCCGCACCCGACCAACCCCGCCGGTTTCGTGATTCACGGCGCCGTGCACATGGCGCGCGACGACGCCAAATGCGTCATGCATCTCCACACCATCGCCGGTCAGGCGGTGTCGGCGCAGGAGGACGGGCTGCTGCCGACCTGCCAGACCGCCATGATCTCGATGGCCGGCGGCGTCGCCTACCACGACTACGAAGGCATCGCCCTCGACCTCGACGAGCGCCAGCGGCTGGTCGCCGATCTCGGCGACAAGAACGCCATGATCCTGCGCAACCACGGCACCCTGACGCTCGGCGAGACGATCGCCGACGCCTATTTGCGCATGTACTTCCTGGAGCGCGGCTGCCAGGTCCAGATCGCCGCCTTGTCGGGCGGCGCCAAGCTCAATACGCCGCCGCAGGGCACGCCGCAAAAGACCGCGGCGCAGGCGGCGGTCGGCATGACCGAGGTCGGGCGTGCGCTCGCCTGGCCGGCGGTGTTCCGCAAAATGAGCCGCAAGCACCCCGACCTGTTGACCTGAGTTTCGCCCGGCGCCGCGTCCGCGGCGCTTGTGATCGGAGACGCGCCCTTGGACTGGACCGGCAAGCACGTGATCGTCACCGGCGGCGCGTCCGGCATCGGCAAGGCCCTGGCCGAGGCGCTGCACGCCGCCGGCGCGAAGGTCGCGGTGTGCGATCTCGACGGCGCGGCGGCGCAGGCGGTCGGTGGCGCCTGCGGCGGCTTCGGGGCCGCGGCTGACGTCGGCGACGAAGCCCAGCTGGTGCGTTTCGTCAATCTCGCCGAACGCCGGCTGGGGCCGGTCGACGGCTTTTTCGCCAACGCCGGTCTCGGAGTCACCGACGGGCCGGGCTGGGGCGCGGCGTCGGCGCCGAACGCCGCCTGGGACGTGTGCTGGCGCGTCAACGTCATGCACGCCGTCTACGCGGCGCGCCACGTGATCCCCGGCATGGTCGCGCGCGGCGGCGGCGTGTTCGTGATCACGGCCTCGGCGGCCGGTTTTCTCAATTCCATCGGCGACACCGCCTACACGGCGACCAAGCACGCCGCGGTGTCGCTCGCCGAAAGCATCGCCATCGCTCACGGCGACGAGGGAATCCAGGCGCATGTGCTGGCCCCGGAAGGCGTCAAGACGCCGCTCGTGGAAGGCATCGAGCATGGCGCGCAAGGCCTCTCCGGCTACCTCGAGCCGGCGCTGGTCGCGCAAAAAACGCTGGCGGCCGTCGCCGACAAGCGTTTCCGCGTCTTCACCCACGACAACACCGCCGACTACGCCGCCCTGCGCGTCGCCGAACCGGACCGCTGGCTCGGCGGCATGCGCAAGATCCGCCGCGAATTGGTGAAAGCCCACGGCCGCCCGCTCTGATTTGGAGACGCTCCGACGATGACGAACACGTTCGACCTTTCCGGCAAAGTCGCGCTCGTCGCCGGCGCAAGCCGCGGCATCGGCGAAGAAACGGCGAAGCTCCTGGCCAAGCACGGCGCGACCGTGATCGCCGCGAGCCGCAAAGTCGGCGACTGCGAAAAAGTCGCCGAGGCGATCCGCGCGGCCGGCGGCAAGGCGCGGGCGCTGAAGCTGCACCTCGGCGAAGCGGCGGACCACGACGCGGTCCTGGCGTCGATTGAAAAACAGGAAGGTCGGCTCGACATCCTGGTCAACAACGGCGCGACGAACCCGTATTTCGGGCCGGCCGGCGAGACGTCGGAGTCGGCCTGGGACAAAACCGTCGAGGTCAACCTCAAGGGCCCGTTCTTCCTCACCGCCAAGGCGATTCCGCTGATGAAGAAGAACGGCGGCGGCGCGGTCGTCAACGTCGCGTCCGTCAACGGAGTGCGGCCCGGGTTCTGGCAGGGCGTCTATTCGATCACCAAGGCGGCGGTGATCTCCATGACCCAGGTCTACGCCCAGGAGTACGGCGTCGACGGCGTGCGCGTGAACGCCTTGTGCCCCGGCCTGACCGACACCAAGCTCGCCTCCGGCCTGATGACGGACCCGGAGAAGCTGCAGGAGATGATGCAGCGGACGTTCTCGATCCCGCGCGTCGCCCAGCCGGCGGAGATGGCCGCCGCGATCCTTTACCTCGCCTCCGACGAGGCCGGCTACGTCACCGGTCAGACCTTGACGGTCGACGGCGGCTACCTGGCGCGGGGCGCGCTTTGAGCGACGCCGCCGTCAACGCCGCGGTCCCGGTGCGGGAGGAAGACGCGTTCGACGTCGCGGCGGTCGATAAGGTGCTGAAAGCGGCCGTTCCCGGCCTCGAAGGAACGCCGTCGGTCGAGCAGTTTCCGTCCGGCGCGTCAAACCTGACCTACCTCTTGTCCTACCCCGGCCGCGAGCTTGTGCTGCGCCGCCCGCCGCTTGGCACCAAGCCCAAGTCGGGCCATTCGATGAGCCGCGAGCACCGGGTGATCAAGGCGCTGAAGCCGGTTTATCCGACCGTGCCGCAGGCGCTGTACTATGCCGACGACGCGGACTCCGTTCTCGGCGCCGAATTTTACGTCATGGAGCGCGTGCCCGGGCTGCTGTTGCGAACGGACATTCCCGCCGCGTGGAACTGGACGCCGGACGACACGCGGGCGTTCTGCGAGAAATTTTGGAGCAAGCTCGTGGAGCTGCACGCGGTGGACTTCGAAGCGGCGGGGTTGGGCGACTTCGGCAAGCCGGAGGGCTACATCGAGCGCCAGATCCGCGGCTGGAACGGGCGCTACGAAAAGGCGCTGACCGAAGACGCCGACGCGTTCGAGGACGTGCGCGAGTGGCTCGACGCCGAACGGCCGACGACGGAAAGCGGCGCGGCGGTCGTCCACGGCGACTTCCGCATCGACAACTGCATCCTCGACGCCGCCGCGCCGCACGACATCCGCGCCGTGCTCGATTGGGAGATCTCGGCGCTCGGCGACCCGTT
This sequence comes from Alphaproteobacteria bacterium, assembly GCA_021776705.1. Lineage (GTDB taxonomy): Bacteria > Pseudomonadota > Alphaproteobacteria > Caulobacterales > Maricaulaceae > JAJFFL01. The sequence goes on along the minus strand of JAJFFL010000174.1, from coordinate 8,179 downwards.
GATGGATCTCGGCGCCAGCCTCGTCTACTGGGTCGAGGCCGGCGATCCGAAGGAGCTGCACGCGCTCAAGAAGCAGCCGTCCGACGCGCCGGGCATGATGACCCGCCGGGAGATCGTCGCCTTTTACGTCGAGAAATCCGGACGGACGGTCGACGACATCCGGTTTTACTACGTGTACGGTATTTTCCGCCTCGCGGCGATCGCGCAGCAGATCTACTACCGGTACTTCCACAAGCAGACCTCGAACCCCGCCTACGCCGCTTTCGGGCCCGGCGCCAAAGGGCTCGGCCGGTACGCGCGGCATCTCATCCGTGAGGGGGCGACGTGAACAGCAGCTTGTTCCCCGATCTCGCTCGGCCCGTGTTGCAGACCGTTTCCCGCCGTCAGCGGGGATTGGAAATAGTTTCCGGAGGCGTCGATGCCTGATCTCGAAACTTTCCGCGTCGAAACCCGCGCCTGGCTCGACGCCCATTGCCCGGACGCCATGCGCGCGCCGCTCGAGTCCGAGGCCGACATCTGCTGGGGCGGCAAGCGGTGGACGTTCCAGTCCGACGACCAGCGCGTGTGGCTCGAACGCATGGCCGAACGCGGCTGGACGGCGCCGGAGTGGCCGACCGAATGCGGCGGCGCCGGCCTGTCCACGGACGAAGCCAAGATCCTCAAGCAGGAGATGAAGGAGCTCGGCTGCCGGTCGCCGCTCGAGAGTTTCGGCATCTGGATGCTTGGCCCGGCGCTGCTGAAGTTCGGAACCGAGGCGCAGAAGAAGGAATTCCTGCCGCCGATCGCGCGCGGCGAAATTCGCTGGGCGCAGGGCTACTCCGAACCCGGCGCCGGCTCCGACCTCGCGGCGCTGCAGACCAAGGCCGACGACGACGGCGACGACTTCATCGTCAACGGCCAGAAAGTGTGGACCTCCTACGCCGACAGATCGGACTGGATCTTCACCCTCGTGCGCACCAACCGCGACGCGTCGAAGCACGAAGGCATCTCGTTCGTGCTCATCGACATGGACCAGCCCGGCGTGACCACGCGGCCGATCAAGCTGATTTCCGGCAAGTCGCCGTTCTGCGAGACGTTTTTCGACAACGCCCGCGCCCTGAAGAAGAACCTCATCGGCGAGCGCGACAAGGGGTGGACCGTGGCCAAGTACCTGCTGACGCACGAGCGCGCCATGATCGGCGGCGGCGGCGGCGGCCTGTTCGGCGCGCGGCCGCTCGGCGGCGCGGCGGCGCAAGAGATCGGGCTCGAAAACGGCATCCTCGCCGACACCCTCCTGCGCGCCGACATCGCGCGTTGCGACCTCGACGGCTGGGCGTTCCTGCTGACGCTCGAGCGCTACAAGGACGAGGCCAAGGCCGGCCAGGGCGTCGGCGCCAAGTCGTCGATGCTGAAGTACTACGGCACCGAGCTGAACAAGCGGCGCTTCGAGCTTTTGATGCAGTCGGCGGGGGCGGACGGTCTCGAGTGGGAGGGCGAGCGCTCGAACGACGGCAAGCTGGCGCGCGACTGGCTGCGCACCAAGGGCAATTCGATCGAGGGCGGCACCTCCGAGATCCAGCTCAACATTCTCGCCAAGCGCGTGCTTGAACTTCGGGAGAATTAGAATTGACGGAAGCACTCTCTTCACGTGAGCGACTCGAACTGGTTTCGCAGTTTGTGTTCAGAGAGCAGTCATTTTTCTGGCAACGATTTGCAGCATTCGCAGCAATGCACGCCGGACTGTTTGTGCTCGCTGCTTCCGGCGTAGTTCAGAGCGCGACGGTTGCATCAAGCGTCAGTCTTGATGTGGTCGTGAATGCGGCCGGGCTAGCGCTCGCTCTGCTTTGGCTCTTCGTGCAGTACGCGAGCCTTCATTACGTAGATCGATTCAAGGGTGAGTTTCACGACCTTCTGAAAGAGTTCGACCTCTCGCCGAAACAAGACTGGTTGTTCAGCAACCTTCGACCCTCGTCGACCGACGCAGGTGCCTTCGTGGTCTGGATCGTAGGCGCGCTTTGGGCGTTCCTAGTGTGGGGCTGAAGACGATGGAGCTTTTTTATTGGGGGCATGTTCATTTCTTGGTTGCAAGGGCTGACTGACGTGGCGCTCGTTCTCAACGACGATCAAGAGATGCTGCGCGACATGGCGCGCGGGTTCCTCGCCGACAAGGCCCCGGTGGCGCAGCTGCGCGCGCTGCGCGACGCGGCGAGCGCCGACGGCTTCGACCGCACCACGTGGGCGGCGATGGCGGAGATGGGCTGGACCGGCGTGCTGATCCCGGAAGCGCACGGCGGCGTCGCCATGGGCCACGTCGCCGCCGGCGTGATCGCCGAAGAGATGGGCCGCACCTTGACCGCCTCGCCGTTCCTCTCGACCGCCGTTGTCGCCGCCGCCGCGCTGTCCGCGAACGGTTCCGCCGACCAGCAGGCGACCTGGTCGCCGAAGATCGCCGCCGGCGCGGCGATCCTCGCGCTCGCCGTCGACGAAGGCCGCAAGCACGCGCCGGCCAAGATCGAAACCAAAGCCGAGCGCGCCGGAAACGGGTTCAAGATCACCGGCGCCAAAAGCTTCGTCGCCGACGGCCACGTCGCCGACGCCTTCGTCGTCGCCGCGCGCACCGCCGGCGCGCCGGGCGACGCCGACGGAATCACTCTGTTTTTGGTCGACAAGAACGCCGCCAAGCTCGGCGTCGAACGCACGGTCATGGTCGACAGCCGCAACGCCGCGCGGGTCACGTTCGACGGCGTCGAGGTGACGGCGGACGCCGTACTCGGCGACGTCGACGCCGGTCACGGGCCGCTCGAGCGCGTTCTGGACGCCGGCCGCGCCGGGCTCGCCGCCGAGATGTCGGGCGTCGCTCAGGAGAGTTTCGAGCGCACTGTCGCCTACCTTCAAGAACGCAAGCAGTTCGGCAAGGTGATCGGCTCCTTCCAGGCGCTGCAGCACCGCGCCGCGCACCTGTTCTCCGAAATCGAGGTGATGCGTTCGGCGGTGCTCAAGGCGCTGCAAACGTTAGACGAGGATCCGGCGTCGGCCGGACCGGTGGTCAGCCTCGCCAAGGCGAAAGCGAGCCAGGTGGCGCTGCTCGCCGGCCAGGAAGCGGTGCAGCTGCACGGCGGCGTCGGCATGACGGACGAATACGAGATCGGGTTTTTCATCAAGCGCGCGCGGGCGGCGGGAGAGATGTTCGGCGACGCCAACTTCCACGCCGACCGTCTGGCGCGCCTGCAAGGTTACTGAGGATGTCGAGGCGCCGGATCATCGCTCTGGCGCTGGCCGCCGTCGGCCTGGCCGCGGTGATTTTGATTCCGCGATTGGCGCCGTCCGGCGAGGCTGGGGCGTGCGCCGACGCCGGCGGCGCCTGGGACAAGGAAGCGGCTTTGTGCCGGGTTGAGGAATGAAGATGAAAAACGGATCGATGGACCTCGGCAAGTCGGCGAAGGTCGCGCCGCTCGTTGATCGGGTGCGGGCGCTGGTGCGCGACGAGGCGCTGCCGGCGGAGGCCGAGTACCACGCCGAGGTCGGCAAGCACCCGGACGGGCGCTTTGCGCGCACGGCGCGGCAGATCGAACTCCTCGAAGGGTTGAAGGCGAAGGCCCGCGGCGAGGGTCTGTGGAATTTCTTTCTCACCGACTCTGAAAAGGGATTCGGTCTGACCACGGTCGAGTACGCCTATCTCGCCGAAGAGATGGGCTGGTCGATGCATTTCGGGGCCGAGATTTTCAACTGTTCGGCGCCCGACACCGGCAACATGGAGGTGCTCGAACGCTTCGGGTCGGAGTCGCAGAAAAAGCGCTGGCTGGCGCCGTTGCTTGAGGGCGAGATCCGCTCCGCGTATCTGATGACCGAGCCCGACGTCGCCTCGTCCGACGCCACCAACCTCGAATTCTCGGCCTCACGCGACGGCGACGCTTGGACGCTGAACGGCGAAAAATTCTGGGCTTCGGGGGCCGGCGACCCGCGCTGCAAGGTCTACATCCTGATGGCCAAAACCGGCGGCGACGACGCCGCCCGCCACGCGCGCCACACCATGTTCGCGGTCGCCGCCGACACGCCCGGAATTGAGATTTTGCGGCCGATGCAGGTGTTCGGGCACGACGACGCGCCGCACGGTCACATGCACATCCGCTTCACCGACGTGCAGGTTCCGGACGACGCCGTGATCCTCGGAGAGGGCCGCGGTTTCGAAATCAGCCAAGGCCGCCTCGGCCCGGGACGCATCCACCACTGCATGCGCGCCATCGGCCAGGCCGAACGCGCCTTGGCGCTGATGTGCCGCCGCGCCGTGTCGCGAACCGCGTTCGGCAAGCCGCTCGCCAAGCTCGGCGCCAACTACGACATCGTCGCGGAATGCCGCATGGGCATCGAGCAGGCGCGGTTGCTGTGCTTGAAGACCGCGTGGCTGATGGACCAGGGCGATCCGCGCGCCGCCGCGCCGTGGATCAGCCAGATCAAGGTCGTCGCGCCGCGCATCGCGCTCAAGACGGTCGACGAGGCGATCCAGATGTGGGGCGGCGCCGGCGTCTCGCAGGACACGCCGCTGGCCGGCATGTGGACGGCGCTGCGCACCCTGCGTCTCGCCGACGGGCCCGACGCCGTTCACCGCATGGTGGTCGCGCGCACCGAGCTCAAGCGCCACGTCAACGAGGCGCTGTAAGTGGACGCGCCGGTCAAAACCGTCGCCCCCGGCGATTTGCCCGGCCTGGTCGGAACCGAAATCGGCGTGTCCGACTGGGTGATCGTCGATCAGGCCCGCATCGACGCGTTCGCCGACGTCACCGACGACCATCAGTTCATCCACGTCGATCCCGAAAAAGCCAAGGCGACGCCGTTCGGCGGCACGATCGCGCACGGGTTCCTGACGCTGTCGCTGCTGTCGCGCATGGCCTACCAAGTGTCGCCGGCGCTTGAGGGCGCGGTCGCGGCCCTCAACTACGGCTTCGACAAGATCCGATTCCTCGAACCGGTGAAGTCCGGCGCGCGGGTGCGCGGGCGGTTCACGCTCGACGGCGCGGACGACAAGGGCGGCGGCCGCTGGCTGCTGCGCTACGGCGTCACGGTGGAGATTGAAAACGAGCCCAAGCCGGCGCTGGTGGCGGAGTGGCTCGGCATGCAGATTTTGAAACAAGGGGTGTGAGCGAACATGAGTGAGATCCGCTTCGACGGCCGCGTCGCCGTCGTCACCGGCGCCGGCGCCGGCCTGGGGCGCGCGCACGCGCTTGAGCTCGCGCGCCGCGGCGCGCGCGTGATCGTCAACGACCTCGGCGGCTCGGTCGCCGGCGAGGGCGCGTCGTCGAATGCGGCCGAGGCCGTGGTCGAGGAGATTGGCGCGGCGGGCGGCGACGCGATCGCCGACGGCGCCGACGTCACCGACGAAACGCAAGTCGCGGCCATGGTGACCAAGGCCCTCGACGCCTGGGGCCGCGTCGATATCTTGATCAACAACGCCGGCATTCTGCGCGACAAGACCTTCGCCAAAATGGAGCTCGCCGACTTTCGCTCCGTGCTCGAGGTGCATCTGTGGGGGTCGGTCCTGTGCACCAAGGCGGTGTGGGGACACATGCGCGAGCGCGAATACGGGCGCATCGTGTTCACGACCTCGTCGTCCGGCCTCTACGGAAACTTCGGACAGTCCAACTACGGCGCCGCCAAAATGGGCGTCGCCGGCCTGATGAAGACGCTTCACCTGGAAGGCGCGAAGTCGAACATTCGCGTCAACGCGCTGGCGCCGGTGGCGTCGACGCGGATGACCAAGGACCTGTTTCCGGAAGAGGCGTTCGCGCTGTTCGCGCCGGAGAAGGTGACGCCGGGCGTCATCTATCTGGTGTCCGACGACGCGCCGTCGCAAACCATCCTCGCGGCCGGGGGCGGCGGCTTTGCGGTCGCGCGCGTCGTTGAGACCCGAGGCGCGGCCTTGCGCGGCGACGCTCTGTCGGCGGAAGGCGTGGCGGCGAACTGGGACCAGATCTGCGATCCGGCGGGCCAGGAGGCGTTCGAGGCCGGCGGCGCGCAGGCGTTGAAATTCATGGACCTCGTCGCCGCCAAGGAAGGGGCCGACTGATGCGCGCTCTCGTCTGCCGCGCGTTCGGCCCGCTCGACGATCTCAAAGTCGGCGACCTGCCGGACCCGGCGATCGCGCCCGGCCATGTGATCGTCGACGTCGCGGCGGCCGGCCTGAATTTTCCCGACGTGCTGTGCGTGCAGGGGCTCTATCAGTTCAAGCCGGAGACGCCGTTCGCGCCGGGCCAGGAAGGCGCCGGCGTCGTCGCCGAGGTCGGCGACGGCGTGACCCATCTCAAGCCCGGCGACCGGGTCGCGTTCGTGCAGCTGTCCGGGGCCATCGCCGAGAAGGCGCTGGTTCCCGCCAACATGTGCATCCCGGTTCCTGACGGCATGGACCTGACCACGGCGGCGGCGTTTTCGATGGCCTACGGCACGTCGTTTTACGCCTTGAAGCAACGCGCCGGCCTTCGCGCCGGCGAGACCTTGCTGGTGCTCGGCGCGGCCGGCGGCGTCGGTCTCGCGGCGGTGGAGCTCGGCAAGGCGATGGGCGCAACGGTGATCGCGGCGGCGAGCTCGGCCGAGAAGCTCAAGGCGTGCGTGGCCGCCGGCGCCGATCACGGGATCAACTACGCCGACGAAGACCTCAAGGCGCGCGCCAAGGAGCTGACCGGCGGGGCCGGCGTGAATGTCGTCTACGACCCGGTCGGCGGGCCGTACTCCGAACCCGCGCTTCGGTCGTTGGCCTGGGAGGGGCGGCACTTGGTGGTCGGGTTCGCGGCCGGTGAAATTCCGAAGATTCCGCTCAACCTGACGCTGCTCAAGAGCTGCCAGATCGTCGGCGTCTTCTGGGGCGCCTGGACGTTCCGCGACCCCAAGGCCGCGGCCGCGAACTTCGCCGAACTGCATGCGCTGTTCGACGCCGGCGAGTTGAAGCCGGTGATCTCCGAAACCTACGACCTCGATCATGCCGTCGACGGCTTGCGGGCGCTCGCCGAGCGCCGGGCGGTCGGCAAGCTCGTGGTCGCCGTGGGCGGCGCCTGACGTCGCTCGATGTGAACCGCAACAAGGAGGGCCGCCCGTGGCCGCAATCGCCAGCCGAGAGATCCGCCTCGCCGCCCGTCCGGTCGGCCTGCCGACCGACGCGACGTTCGAACTTGGAACCGCCGACGCGCCCGACCCCGGCGACGGCGAGGTCCAGGTCAAGAACGCCTGGATGTCGGTCGACCCCTACATGCGCGGGCGGATGATCGACGTGAAGAGCTACGTGCCGCCGTTTCAGGTCGGCCAGGCGCTCGAAGGCGGAGCCGTCGGCGAGGTCGTCGCCTCCAAGGCCGACGGTTTCAAACCCGGCGATCTGGTGCTGTCGATGAACGGCTGGCGCGAAGCGTGGACCGGACCGGCGAAGGGGTTGCAGAAAATCGACCCGCGCGGGCTGCCGCCGCAGGCGTTCCTCGGCGTCGTCGGCATGCCGGGCATGACCGCCTGGGGCGGGCTGCTGCACGTCGGCCGGCCGAAGGAGGGCGAGACGGTGTTCGTCTCCGCCGCCGCCGGGGCCGTCGGCTCGATCGTCTGTCAGATCGCCAAGGCCAAAGGCTGCCGCGTCGTCGGCTCCGCCGGCGGGCCGGACAAGATCAAGTACCTGAAGTCGATCGGCTGCGACGCGACGGTCGACTACAAGCAGCACCGCGGCGCCCGCGCCCTGACCAAGGCGTTGGCCGAGGCCGCGCCGGAGGGGATCGACGTCTATTTCGAAAACGTCGGCGGCGACCATCTGTTCGCGGCGCTGCAATGTCTCAACATGCGCGGCCGCGTCGCCGTGTGCGGCATGATCTCCCAGTACAACGACTCCGAGCCGCAGCCGGGGCCGTCGAACCTGACCCAGATCATCGGCAAGCGGCTGCGCGTCGAAGGCTTCATCGTATTCGACTTCATCGACAAGCAGGCCGACTTCGTCCGCGACATGGCGGGTTGGATCGGCGCCGGCGCGATCAAATGGGAAGAGACGGTCTACGACGGCCTCGAAAAGGCGCCGGAAGCGTTCATTGATCTCTTCAAAGGCGCTAACGTGGGAAAGATGCTGGTGAAGCTGGCCTAGACCGGCCCCGGCCGCGAGGGTCCACAAGGGGAGGCGGGCGCATGTTCGGTTTCGGAAAGAAAGGCAAAGATCCGTCGAAGCCTGAAGACGCGGCCGCCGCCG
>JAJFFL010000173.1 GCA_021776705.1 Alphaproteobacteria bacterium | reverse complement strand
CTCCGCCGCCGCCTCCGCCGCCGCCGCCGCCGCCGCCTCCGCCGCCGCCGCCGCCGCCGCCTCCGCCGCCGCCGCCGCCTCCGCCGCCGCCGCCGCCGCCAACGACGACGTTCATCCCGTCGCTGACGGTTCAGGAGGTCGCCAACAACTTGGGCAAGCTGGAGCTGCCTGAGATTGAGGAGGACGAAGACGAAGAAGGTGAATCCGTCGCGGGCGCGGCGAATGAAGAACTGTGGCGCGACGCGTCCTCTCGGGAGGTTGACGAATGAGCACGGGCCGATTGAAAGCGCTGGCCGTCGGAGTGAGTCTTAGCGTCGCCGGCGTCGCCGGGGTTGCGGCGCAAGACGGTCTCGATCTGGGGCCTGACGCCGCCGGCGACGCGTGCGTCGCGGTCGCGGCGCAGTCGTCGGGCGCGTCTTACGACGTCTATTGCGGCGCTTGGCGCGGGCCCGCAGGCGAACTTTCGCGAAGCCCGACGGTGCTTGATGAGTGCGCGCCGTCGCAGCTCGACGACGCCATCTTGACCTGCCCGGGGGGCTTTTCCGGGGGCGTCGTGCTGGACGCGGCGGGTTCCGTGTCGGGGCGCGACGGCGACGTGTACTACCGCGGCCTGCCGGCCGTCGCGCCGGCGATGCGCCGCGGCGCGAGCGTCCTCGCCGGGGCCGCGCCGCCAGCTGATTTTTCTCCGACAGTGTCGGCGGAACTGGCCAGCCGCGGCGTTGGCGCGCTTGAGGATCTGCGTTCGCTTCGTCGACTTGGCGACAACCTGAACATCGCGTTCGCGTTCGCCGAGGCGGCCGACGCCTACAGTCTGTCGTTGACGTTCCTGGACGGGCCGTTCGCTGGGCGAGTCGACCAACGCGCTGAAATCGCTTTGGAACTGGCGCTCAACTTGTCGGGCGAGGGGCAGTTCGCTGCGGCGGCTCGGGAGTTCGCGCGCGCGGAGTCGCTGGTCGCTGAATCCGGCGTGGTCGCGCTCGACCTCAAGCGAGACAATTACATTTCCGCCCATCTGATGAACCAAGGTCTGTTCGAGCCGGCTCTGCGGCGGCTCGAAAACGCCCCGAAGCCGGCGATCGTCCGCGCCGCGCGCGGCGCGGAGTCCGAGACCGCGACGGACGTGGAGTTCACGGTCGAGGAGTCGCGGGCGGCGAACCTGCGCGGGCGCCACGCGGACGGGGACTCAGGTCCCTTCGCGCTGGGAACCGGCGGCGTACTGACCGACGAGGAGCGCGAAACTCTGCTGATGGCGCACCGTGCCTATCTGCGCGGGGTTTGCCTCGACATCTTGAAGCGCGACGGGGTCGATGAATCCTATCGTGAGGCCGCCGACCTTCTAAGCCAGGCCCCGGAAGCTTCTGCGATCTGGGTGGCCGCGTTGCTGGCGGAAAAGCGTGCCTTGCGCGACGTTGTGGCCGGTCAGCCGGGCCAAGCGATCGCGAAAATCGAACCGGCGCTGGAAGCGGTTCGCGCCTTGGCGCCGCGCTCGCCGCTCGAGGCGCGCTTGACCGCGACCCTCGCCGAAGCCCTCGCCGCGCGCGGCGACCGCGCTGAAGCGCTTGCGGTGTTTGCGGAGGCGTTTGAGATTTTCAGCTCGATCGGCGTCGCCCAGGCTGGCGTTTCGGTTGAACGCGCCGCGCCGTATCTGGAATTGATTCTCGAGGCGCTGGCCGAGACCGAAGGCGACCCCGGGCTGCTCGCCCAGTACGTCGCGGCTTTCGAAACCATCGCCGAACCTGGCGCCGCGGCGGCCATGACCCGTTCCGGCGCCCGAGCGCTGGGCGACGCGTCGTCCCGCGAAGAGATCCGCGCGTTGCAGGACGCTCAACTCGAACTGCAACAGGCGAGCGTGCGGTTGCGGGTCGGCGCGGCGAGCGCGGAACCGAATGAACTGACTCAGCTGCGCGCCGACCGCGCCGCCGCCGAGCAAGCGGTGATCGACGCCGAACTGGCGGTACGTGTGCAGGCGCCGGACTATCAACAGCTCGTCTCACGCCAAGTCGACGTGACCGCGCTCGCCGACGCGCTCTCGGAGGACGAGATATTCGTCGCATACGCCGCCTCGTCGCGCGGCGGATTCGGCTACGCAGCTCGCGCGGACGGATTGATCACGCCCTTCGCGTCCGCGATGACTCGCGCTCGGGTCACCGAGGCGGCCGCCGACCTGCGCGAGTCCTTGCAGGAAATCGACGGCGGGCGTGACGTAATCCGTCGCGGCCAAGAACTGTATGCCGCAACCGTCGGCGCCGCCCGCGCCGCTCTGGCCGAAGCCGGTCGAGACTCCGGCGTCGCCGCGTTGGCGTACTCGGCGCGCGGCGCCGTCGGCGCCGTGCCGCCGGCGATTCTCGTCGCCGGCGAGGATGCGAACGGGGCCCCTCGTTGGCTGGTCCGCGACTACCGCAGCCTGATTTCCGCGCCCAGCGCCGCCGCGATCGTGGCGGCGCGCGCGGCGGCGCCGCGGCAAACGACAGGCGGCCTGATCATGTTCGGCCCGCCGGAACGACCCAGTCCGGAGACGCTGCGCTCGCTCGTGGCTCCCGAGTGCGCGTCCTTCCTTGAATCCGAGGTCTTCAGCCAGCCGGTCACCGCCATCAGCGCCGCCGAGGTTGATCGCCTCGGCGCCCGTTCGGTGGAGGGCGGCGACTTCACGACCGCCCGCCTGACTGAGGACGAAGACCTTGAGAGCTACAGCGTCCTCGTGTTCTCAACCCACGGGTTCACCGGCGCGCAGCGCTGCGCAAGCGAACCCGGTCTGCTCGTCTCCGCCGCGCCGTTCGCCGGCGAACTCGACGACGAAGGCGTCCGCGCCTATCGCGATCCGCTTTTGACGGCTTCGGAAGTCGTCGGGTTGAAGCTTGAAGCCGATCTGGTCGTGTTGGCGGCGTGCGACACGGCGAACACCGGACGGGCCGGCGGCTTGACCGCGGCGTTCGGCTCGGAGCATTTGGACGGCTTGGCGCGCGCTTTCATCTACGCCGGGGCGCGCAACGTGTTGGCGACGCATTGGGCGGTCGACGACCGCGCCACGGACGCCTTTGTCACACGGCTGTTGTCGGAATCCCAGCGGATGCCGCTGGCGGAGGCCGTGGCGGCGACGCAGAACTACTTTCTGGACAATCCTGACGCGCTGACCGGGGGCGGCCGCGAACTGACGCCGGCGCTGTGGGGCGGGTTCATTCTGCTCGGCGACGGCACGCGAAGCCCGAACGCCTTTCCGGCCGGATGAGTTCAGCGGGCGGGCGGGAGAGTCAGCCGCACAAGGCGTGACGTTCGTCGGCGTCGAGATCGGCGCCGAGCAGCGACAGCGCCATCGCGTAGGGCGCGCCGTCACGACCGGCGACGATGTGTTGAGCGGCCTCAAACAGGCGGTCTTCCGGCGCTTTCAAGCTGAAGCAGATCGCGTCCCGGATCGCGGCGGCGTCCGACGTCGGTCCCTCCGCGGCGGCGGGCGCCAGATCGGACAGGCTCTTGAGATCGTTGCGGACGAAGAAGGCCATGCTCATCACGCCGGCGTCGCCGTCGCTCATGAGTTCTGCGACCTCGGGCGGTTCGGAATTGGCGTCGAAGACGCGCACCCGGTAATCGCCTTTCGGCAGCTCCATCGGCGGGAAGGTCACGTCGAACGGCACCACCCCAAGGACGCCGTCGGGTCCCCGGCGCCGCTCGCGAATGACGGCGGCTTCGGCGTCCGTGATCACGGTTTCGGCGAGGACCGTGTCGGATGAATCGACCAGAGCAACGTGGAACGGCGCCGCGCCGCCGGTCCAGCCGAACCACAGCGACCGCGGGCCGTCGACGACGGCCAATTGTTGCGGCGTCCGTTCGGTCATGTTTTCCGGGCGGGGCGACATCGGGGCGCCGGTGTTGCGCGTCACCAGGGTTCGCGTGCGGTCGGACACTTCCGGGAACAGCACGCTTGCGAACGCCCGCGCGGCGTTGTCGAGCATGCCTCGGGCGGCCGGAACGGTGTAGCTGATCGGCCCTTCAAGCGGGTCGTTCGACTTGCGGTCGTCGGTCACTTCGACGTGGGCGACTTCGCCCTGTCCGAGCTGGATGACGTCGCCCGGGCACAAGCCGGCGAGATCGTGAAGCCGCCCCGTCGATCCGCCGCGCTGAAGGCGCGCGCCGTGATCGGCGGGACTGACCGAGAGAACGATCCCGGTCGATCCGTCGGCGCACGCGGGCAGGGCGCCGGCGAGGCCGTCCTGCGCGCCGGCGGCGACGCCGAGGGCGGAAACGGTAGCGGTCGCGGCGGCGATGATCGCCTTGGCGCCGATGCAATTATTTTTTAGCGCGAAAATAGGTAGCCAGCTCCTCAAACTCTTGGCGCGCCTCGTTAAAGGCGGCGGCGAAAGACGGCCCGGCGATGCTTGCGAAGTAGCCATGGTCGAGCGCCCAAAACGTTATGGCGAACCCCAACAGAGTCACAAGCAAGGATGCCAGCACTTCAACACTGACAGGGTTGAGGAGGAAACGGGCGAATCCGCGGCCAAACCGGACCGAAAGTTTGAGTTTTTCGCCCATCGGAAGCCGGCTGCGCAGATCCCGTGACACGTTGAAGAACATGACGATGACGAGCACGGAAAAGCCGATCAGCGGGATTTCGAGCGCCGGCGGAAGATTGCGCATCGGCCCGGCGGCCTCAAACCCACGCAGGGCGTTCATCATGATCGCCGACCCGGACATCTCGCCCAGCGGCGTTCTAAAGAAGTCGCGCGACAGCGCCGCCGAAGACCCGATGACCACGACAGCAGGAAGTTCGCCTCCCGAGGGAATGACGCTCGCGGAATTCGTCGACACCGGGAAAAGCAAGAGATCGCGCGCGATCAACACTTGTCCGGTCTCGGCCGCGTCGAGCGGCACCGACGTGTTGTAGTTGATGAAACTCGTGCGGCGGCCGCTGCGGATGACGCCGCGGTCGAACGTGTCCAGCGCGATCGCCTGTGAGGCGCGCTCGCCGCGGCAATAGCGGGTCGCGTCGACCATCGCCGTGTTGACTCGGTCGACGGCGGCCTGGGCCGACGGCGCGCGCCGCGCCGCGGCGGCGTAGAGAATCGGGCTCGCGGTGGCGCGAATCTCGTCGCCGATCACCGTGCACGAATAGAGCGCGAAGACGTCCGGCCGCCCCGCGCCGTCGGTGGTCGCCCGGGCGGTCGCGGCGACGATAGGCGCCGTCGCGACGTCGGCGGAAAATATTCCCGCGCGCTCCGGCGCGCGAAACCGCCCCGGTTCTTCGGGCGTGTCCATGCCGGAAGCCGGTTCGCGGATCAGGATCAGCAACGGGGCGCCAGGATCGACCGCCCAAGATTCAAGAATTTCGTCAATGCGTTGTTCGGCCGCTTCGTCGGGACTACGCCAGGAAAGGTCGATGTCGACGACGACCGCGGCCGGACGGGCGCCCGGCTTGCCGCGGGCGAGTTCGAGCGCCTTGACGATGTCGTCGCGCGGCGCGAACGCGAGAGCCGCGGCGCGAGTCTCGACGGCGTCGCTCCAGGCCGCGTCGTCGATGTCGATCATCACGGTCGGACCAAGGTGAGGCAGGGTGCGCCCGTCGCGCAGCAAGAACGCCCAGTCGACGCTCGATTGGTCCACCGAGGACAGGAACGAGTCCTGCCCCAAGTTGGTTTGCATCACGCCCCAAATCACGAGCGAGAGCGCGAAACTCAGGAACGCGTTGAGGATGTTGCCGACGCCGCCGAGCTTTTGGATTATGCCGCCGCTCATGGTTCCCCCCGTCACGACGCGCCGCGCTTGACGGCGTCCAGACTATAGGACGGCGACGTTTCGTGAAGGGGCTGGGTGCGGCTCGCCGCGCCGGTGCGGCGCAACTGCGACCTCGTCCGGGTTGGAGACGGGACGAACCATGGAGGTAAGGACCGCGAAGCCCTCCTGTTCGGCGTCGCGAATAGGTTGCAAGGGACGATGTTTGACGTTCGCTTGCGGTTGCTCCTAGATGTCGGAGACGCCGCCTTGAGCGACGGCGACCAAGGACGTGTCACACAATGAAATCACGCCGCGAGATACCGACCTTTTCGGCGGTGCGCGCCCGGCGCTGGCGCTGGGCGCTTGCGTCGACAGGCGCGGCCGCCTGCGTCCTGCTGACCGCGCCGGCGGTCGGCGTCGAGACGACGGCGCCGCCGCTCGTTCGACCGGGAGCGCCAGGCGAGCCGGCGCGCGTTTTGTCGCCGGAAGAGTCGGTCGCGCTCGGCCAAAGCCGCTACACCGACGCCGACGTCGCCTTCATGCAGCACATGATTGTTCATCACGCTCAAGCGGTTGAGATGGGCGACCTGATTGCCGAGCGGACGACGCACCCCGGAATCCGACTGATTGGGAATCGCATCGCGGTTTCACAGACCGCTGAAATCGAAATGATGCGCACCTGGTTGGCGCGGCGCGGCGAAGCGCTGGATATGCCCGGCGGCCATGACCACCATGCAAATACATCGGAGTCCGGACCGGCGACGACACCGTCGGACGTGCCGGTGATGCCGGGCATGCTGTCTCCAAGGCAGATGGCGGAGCTGGGCGCATCCCGCGCCGCCGAATTTGATCGTCTTTATCTGATCGGGATGATTCAACATCACCAGGGCGCGATCGACATGGTGAACGCGCTTCTCGTCGAACCGGGAGCCGGCGAGGACCCGGAAATCTCGGATTTTCTCGGCGGAATCTTCGCCGATCAGTCCGCCGAGATTCTGCGAATGAAGTCCATGCTCGCAGCGCTCGGCTCCTGACAGAATTCAGAGGGGACCACCATCATGAAACGTTTTCTGAAATCGGTATCAGCGCTGGCGCTCGGCGTCGCCGCGACGGCATGCGCCACGACTCCTGGAGGGCCAGGATCCGAAAAGACGTCGCGCGCCGGCTTGGCGCCGGGGCTCTACGACGCCGGCGAGGCGTCGTGGAATATGGAACTCGAGCACGCGATCCGGACCCCCGAAGGGTTCTTCGAGCCGGACGCCATGTGGGCCCCGGCGGTCGAGATCGCCTTGATGCAAAAGGTGGCCGCGGGAGAGGAAGTGGAGCGGGCGCCCAATCCGATCTCGTTCGCCAACACCGACATGGCGTTTCAAGGCGATCGCGTGATCATGGGGAACTGGCACGGCTTCAACGTGTTCGAAACCTCGGAAGACGCCGCGCCGAACGTCATTTTATCCGTCGTTTGTCCGGGGGGGCAAGGCGACGTCTCCGTGCACGGAAATCTGGTTTTCCGGTCGGTTGAAGACAACCGCGGGCGACTGGATTGCGGCGCCGGCGGCGTCGACGGCGACAGCAGCGCAGAAAGATTTCGCGGCGTTCAGATTTTCGACATCAGCGACTTCAACAATCCCCGCCAAGTGGCGGCGGTCCAAACCTGTCGCGGCTCGCACACGCACACCTTCGTGCCGCATCCGTCGGATCCGAACATCGTCTACATCTACGGTTCCGGCACATCGGGCGTACGCCCGGGCACGGAATTGCGCGGCTGTTCAGGCGGCGAGCCGGAAGAGAACCCGGACACCGCCCTCTACAGCATCGACGTGATCAAGGTGTCTTTGGATTCGCCGGAAGACGCGGCGATCGTGAACCGCCCGCGCATTTTCGCAGATCGAGAGACCGGCGCGGTTGCCGGCCTGTGGCGCGGGGGCGCGATTGAAGAAGGCGGGCAAACGTCCGCCACGACCAATCAGTGCCACGACATCACAGTGTATCCGGAGTTCAATCTCGCCGCCGGCGCGTGCAGCGGCAACGGCATCCTTCTCGACATTTCGGATCCTGAGAATCCGGCGCGGATCGACGAGATTGCTGATTCCGCCATGGCCTACTGGCACTCAGCCACCTTCAACAACGACGCGACGAAAGTGCTGTTCACGGACGAGTGGGGCGGCGGTCTCGGGGCGCGGTGCCGGGCGGAAGATCCGGACAACTGGGGCGCCGACGTCGTCGTCGACATCACCGACGACGGATTTGAGAAACGCGGCTACTTCAAGATTCCCGGCGAACAGACGGAGCAGGAAAACTGCGTCGCCCACAATGGATCGATCATTCCTGTTCCTGGACGCGATATCTTCGTTCAGGGGTGGTATTCGGGCGGCGTCTCGGTGATCGACTTCACCGAC
>JAJFFL010000172.1 GCA_021776705.1 Alphaproteobacteria bacterium | reverse complement strand
GATCGCCGACCTCAAGGCCAAGGACGTCGCGTTCAAGACGGACGTCATCCACGGCCCCAACTGCCGCATGGCGGTGTGCCTCGACAGCGAGGGCAACGCGATCCTTCTGCACCAGCTCAACCCGAAATGATTCACGCGACGCGGAGCCGCGACATGACGGACGTCCTCGACCTCGAAGTTTCGACTCCCAGCGATTGTGAAATCCGCATCGCGCGCACGTTCGACGCGCCGCGCGAGCTGCGGTTCGACGCGTTCACGCGACCGGAGTTTCTGTCGCGCTGGATGTGGGGCCCCGATGACTGGCCGATCGTCGTCTGCGAGATCGACGTGAGAGTCGGCGGCGCCTTGCGCTATGTCTGGCGCCACGCCGACAAGGGCGACATGGCGATGTCCGGCGCGTTCCGCGTCGTCGAGCGGCCGGCCCGCCTTGTCCACAGCGAACTGTTCGACGACGACTGGACCGGCGGTGAAACCGTGGTGACCACGACGTTCGCGGAACGCGGCGCGGGCGCCGAGGTCGTGATGACCCTCCGCTACGCCTCCAAGCAGGCGCGCGACGCCGTCCTCGCGTCCGGCATGACCGACGGCCTGAGCCAGTGCTACGCGCGGCTCGACGGCCTGTTGGCGGCGCAGGGCCGAGACCTGCGGCTGACGCGCGAATTCGACGCCCCGCGGGAGCTGGTGTGGGAGGCGTGGTCGAAACCGGAGCACATCCGGCGCTGGTTCTGTCCCGACGCGTTCACGATTCCCGAGTGCCGAATCGACTTTCGCCCCGGCGGCGTGTCCGAGGTGTGCATGCGCGCCCCGGACGGCTCCGACCATTGGTCGAAGGGCCGCTACCTTGAGATCGACCCGCCGCGCCGCATCGTCACCGTCGGCGCGGTCGCGGGCGCGGACGGCTTGGCGATGTTCGAGGCGCGCACGACCGTCACGTTCGAGGCTTTGGGCGCCAAGACCGTGGTCGAGGTCCACCAGGCCTATGCGCTGTTCGACCTGCGCGCCGCCGCCGCGCTTGGCGGCGCGCCGATCGGCTGGGGCCAAACGCTGGACAAACTGGAGGCGCTGTTGCCCGAGCTGGAGGCCGGGCGATGATCGCCGCCGTCTTCGCCGCGGCGCTCGCCGCCGCGCCGGTGGTGCCGCGGGCGACCGATTTGCCGGCCGGCGCCTACGTCAACGACCCGGCGCACACGAGCCTCGTGGTGCGCCTCGACCACTTGGGGTTCTCCACCTATGTCGCGCGCTTCACCGACGTGCGGGCGGCGCTGCGCTTCGACCCGGCGGAGCCGGAGTCGGCGGAACTGTCGGTGACGATCGACCCGGTCTCGATCGCCGCCGACAATCCGCCCGCCGGTTTTCTCGACGACCTGCGCGCCCCGGACTGGCTCGACGCCGCGGCCCACCCGGCGATCACGTTCGTCGCGACGCGGGTCGAACTGACCGCGCCGAACGCGGCGAAGGCGGCCGGCGAGCTGACGCTGCTCGGCGTCGCGCGGCCCGTGGTCCTCGACGTGACGTTCAACGGCGGCTGGGCCGGCATTCCGCCCGATCCGCACGCGCGCGCCGGATTCTCGGCGACGGCGGCGTTCAACCGCTCCGATTTCGGCCTGAGCTTCGGCCTGCCGCCGGACGGTTCGACGATGGGCGTCGGCGATCGGGTCGAGGTGACGATCGAGGTCGAGATGATCGGCCCGAATTGGACGCCGCCGACCGACGCCGCTGACTGAATTTCGATAGATCCTCGGGCGCGTTCGGCCGACGCTTGCCGAACCGCGGCCGGCGGGCGCTCGATTCCGCCGCGGCGTGAAAAGGAGACCTACATGCGCGTCAATCCGTATCTCACGTTCAACGGCGATTGCGCCGAAGCTTTCGCGTTCTACGAGTCGGCGCTCGGTGGAAAGACCGACGTCATCACGTTCGCCAGCTCGCCAATGGCCGAGCACGTGTCTGAGGCGTGGCGCGACAAGGTCATGCACGCCCAATTCGACGTCGGCGGCGACGTCATCATGGGCTCCGACGCCATGGAGGGGCAAACGGTGACCCACGGCGGCGCGGCGGTGTTTCTGCAGTTCGACGATCCGGACGAGGCCGAACGCCTGTTCGCCGCCCTGTCGGACGGCGGAAACGTCACCATGCCGATCGCGGAAACCTTCTGGGCTGTGCGCTTCGGCATGTTCACCGACAAGTTCGGCGTACCCTGGATGGTGAACTGCAACCGGCCCGCCTAGGACTTCGGGTTTCCATACCGCCGCGCCCTGTGCCACAAACCCGATCGCGTCGGATTGACGCACACGGAATTCGGGGAGGCAGGACGTGGCGGACACTTCGGACCCGACGCACGGGGAACACCAAAAGGGAATCCTCGGCTGGATCGAAAAGACCGGGAACCGGCTTCCGGACCCGGTGATGATCTTCGCCTATCTGATCTTGATTCTGATCGTGTTCAGCGTCGGCGCCGCATTCCTCAACTACGGCGTGGTGCTGAAGGCCGAAGTGCTCGACGCCATGAGCCCGGCGCAGATCGACCGCTTCTCGATCGGCGCCGACGGCGTCATCGTCACCCAGAGCCTGCTGGCGGCGGACAACATCCAGCGCCTGTTCGTCGACATGCCGGAGACGTTCACCCACTTCCATCCGCTCGGCTACGTGCTGGTGGTGATGCTGGGGGCCGGCGTCGCCGAGCGCTCGGGCCTGTTCGGCACCGCGATGCGGGCCGGCGTCCGCAAGGCGCCGAAATTTCTGCTCACGCCGGTCGTGGCGTTCATCGCCATGGCCGGCAACCACGCCGCCGACGCCGCCTACGTGGTGCTGATCCCGCTCGCCGGGGTGCTCTACGCCGCCGTCGGCCGCCACCCGATCGCCGGCATCGTCGCCGCGTTCGCCGGCGTGTCCGGCGGCTTCTCCGCCAACTTCGCGCCCGGCCAGCTCGACGCTCTGCTGTTCGGCATCACCGAAGAAGCCGCGGTCGTCCTGCAGCCCGACTGGCCGGTCAACATCGCCGGCAACTGGTATTTCATCGCCGGCCTGATGTTCCTGTATCTGCCGGTGATCTGGTTCGTCACCGACGTGATCATCGAAAAGCGTCTCGGCCCCTGGAAAGGGACCGCGGTCGCCGGCTCCGAGTCGCCCGACGACGACCCGGACGCGCCGTTGACGGCGGCGCAGAAAAAGGGCCTCGGCCGCGCCGGCCTGGCGCTGCTGGCGGTGTTCGCGCTGTGGACGTTCCTCACCCTTGGTCCCGGCACGCCGCTGATGGACGACGACGGCGCCGACACGGTCACCAAGCTCGGGCCGCTGTTCCGGTCGCTGGTCGCCGGGTTCCTGGTGCTGTTCCTCGCCGCCGGCGTCGCCTACGGCTCCGCCGCGGGGACGATCAAGTCGCACCGCGACGTGGTGTCGATGATGAGCGGGGCGATGTCGGATCTCGCCTACTACTTGGTGCTGGCGTTCGCCGCCGCGCATTTCGTGGCGATGTTCAATTGGTCGAACCTGGGCCTGATCTTCGCCGCCCAGGGCGCGGCCGGGCTCGAGGCCTCCGGCCTGCCGACTCCGGTGCTGATGGTGCTGCTCGTCGTGCTCGCGGGAACGGTCAACCTGTTCGTCGGCTCGGCGAGCGCCAAGTGGGCGCTTCTGGCTCCGGTTCTGGTGCCGATGTTCATGCTCCTCGGCGTCAGCCCGGAAGCGACGACGGCCGCCTACCGGGTCGGCGACTCGGCGACCAACATCGTCACGCCGCTGATGGTCTACTTCCCGCTGGTGCTGACGTTCGCGCAACGCTGGGACAAGAACTTCGGCCTCGGCAGCCTCACCGCGACGATGATCCCGTATTCGATGTGGATGCTGATCTCCGGCCTGATCATGACCTTCGCCTGGATCTTCTTCGATTGGCCGCTGGGGCCGGGCGCGATGGTCGACTACGTGCTGCCGACCGCCGGCTGACGCCTTTCGATCGACGTCTCGCCGGGTCCGGCCGAGGAATCCCAGGTTCCTCGGCCGGACGTGGCGACGGGCGCGATGGGGGGGGCGTTGGACGCACGGCTGGCGACGGCCGTCGCCCAGCCGGTGAAGTAGGGATCCCGTCATCCTGAGCCGAAAGCGAAGGATCTCGGGGCGTTCAGAGACTCCGGGATTTCGAGAATCTACGCCGCGCTCAGAATGACCGCACGTCGGCCTAGCGCTTCATCCGCACGCCGATGCGGCGGTAGTCGTCGACGACCTCGCCGTCGGCGTTGACCAGGGCGGCGCGGATCAGGCCGCCGGAAACGCGGTCGAAGATGTCGACGTCGCCGTCGACCAGCGCCGGCTCATAGAACCGGCCCCATTGCGCCAGCGCGATGATCGCCGGCAAGAGCGCCACCCCCTTGCGCCGCAGGCGGTACTCGAACCGCGTGCGCTGGCCGTCCTCGCGGTAGGGAACCTTTCGCAGGATCTCGGCGTCGACCAGCTTCGCCAGCCGGTCGGCGAGAATCGTCCGCGACAGGCCGAGCTCCTTCTGCATCACGTCAAAACGGGTCACGCCGAAAAACATCTCGCGCAGGATCAGCAGCGACGGCCGATCGCCGATCACTTCGACGGCGTTGATCAGGGCGCAGCATTCCGGCGGCACATGGTCGATGTCGGCGCGGACGGGGGCGGCGGAGGCGGCGTTTTCAACAGGCTCGGTCATGGCTTTCATATATTTCAATCCAGCAGGGTTTACAACCTGGACTTAGGGGTCTATAGATGAGTCCGTAATCAGGACTCAGATGCCTGAATCACCGGAGAACACGCTTATGACTTCCTCCCCGAACCGTTCCGCCACCTGGCTCGTCGCGATCGCAGGCGCGGCGACTCTGGCCTCAGCCGCGGGCGCGCAAGACGCCCCGGCCGCCGCCCGCACAACGTTCAACTTCGAGTACGACCGCGCCGATCTGACCTCCCCCGAGCGCGCCCGCAAGCTCCTTCACAGCCTGTCGTTGAGAGCCCGCGAGGCGTGTGAGATCCGCGGCGTGGCCGCGCTGCACTTTCCGACCGCGCGGCGCGACTGCGAAGCGGATCTCGTCGCCAAGGTGGTGGCCGGGATCGATTCCCCGTTCCTGACCGCCGCCTTCACCCGGCCGCCGGAGTCGCTCCCGGTTCGCTCCCCCGAACCGGAGCGGGTTCTGGCGGCCGCGGCTGTTGGTGAATGATCATAATCTTCTGCCAGATCTTGCGCGACAAGTTGGTGGTCAGGTCCTCGATCTCGTTGACCGCCTGGATGACCACCGGGTCGCGCATGTTCTGGGCGTAGAGCGCCGCCATCTTGCCGGTGAGGGAGAGCATCTCGGCGCAGTAGTCGAGATAACGGGTGAGTTCGAACTCGCTCATCTCCCTCGCCGGCGAGCTTTTGGTGCGCGCGCCTTCGAGGATGCGGGTCGGGTCCTTGGTCAGCTGGTGCATGTCGATGACGTGCGCGATCGACCGCAGCTCGTGCAGATCATCGAGGATCTTGCGCCGCTTCAGCCGTTCTTCGAGGGTGCTGAGAAAGAAGATCCCGGCCCCCATCAGGATTAGGATGTTGATCGCCGCCTCGATACTTTCGAACAGGTTGAACACCGCCGTCCCGTCGCCGTCGGCGGCGAGCACCTCGGCGAGGTTGGGCGCCTTGACGTAGCGCGCGAGGTAGATTTGCGCGGCGACGCCGAGGACGAGCAGGGCGAACAGCAGAAAACGCAGGACGAAGTACGGCCGCCGCACCTTGGCCGCGAGGTCGCGATTCTTCTCGCCGACCGCCAGGAGCTCCCGCGCCACCTGCAGCAGACCGCGATGCGGAAACCGCTCGGCGATACGGTCGCACAGCCTGCGCTGTGTCTTGATGATCGCGTCGGCGGACAGCGTGCGGTAGGGCATCGCGGACCTTGTGGCCTAGGCCGGACGTCGAGGCAATCGGGAACGATGCTCGGCGCGTCCCGTCAGCCGCCGAGGTCTTCCACGGCGAGCGCCTCGTCGACGGACGCGCGCAGCGCGGCTTCGGTTTCGAGCGCGTCGGTGAAAAAGCTGGTCAGCGCGTCGACGATGATCGCGTGCGCGCGGTCGGCGTCCAGCGTCTGGCCCTGTTCCGCCCACACGTCCGGCGGCAGCACGAAAGGAAAGTCGGAAAACGTCAGGTGCGTGACGCCGCTGAGGAACGCGAGTCGCGTCGGCGCCGGCGACTTGTCGGCGATGACGATCCACATCGCGCGCAGGTTTTGTCCCGGCGGCCCGAGCGGCATATCGGCCGGCGTCGGCTTGCCGAGGATGATCAGCGACGGCTTGGCGAGCCCGGTCTCCGCGATCGCGCCGAACGGCCAGCCGTCGAGGTTGGCGCATGCGAGTAGCCGCGCGATCTCGTTGCACGCTTGCAGCGCCGCCGCGCCGCCGAGCGAATGGCCGGCCATGCCGACGCGATCGGAATCGATCAAAGCGGACAAGGCGCGGTCCGCGAGGATTCGGTCGAGGACGAACGCCGCGTCACGCGCGATCGCCGCCACTTGCGCCGGCGCGTCGTCCTCGGTCGCGTCGAGCGCCGTGAACGACAGCGCGCGGCCGGCGGAGTCTACGGTGAACCCAAGATACGGCGAATCCAGAAGCGCCACGACGAATCCGCGGCTGGCCAGCGCTTCGGCGTAGGCGGTGTAGGTCGAGCGCGCCAAGCCGTAGCCGGGCGCGAACACGATCAGCGGCCGGCGCGCCATGCCGGCGTCGGCGTCCGCGACGCGCGCGTGCGTGCGCTGGATCGCCCAGGCGCGCGCGACGTCAGGCGGCAAGTTCCAGTAGTCGTCCGCGATCAAGGCGTCGGCCAGACCGGGTTCGACCAAGTACGGGGCGAAATCGCCGCCGCCGCGCGCGAGCGGAAAGAACAGCTGCGCCGTGATCTCGCGCGGGCGGGTGTCGTCCAGCGCCGCGTTGGTGCGCGTCGCGTCGACCCAACGCCGCACGAGCGTGCCGATCTCGTGCGCGCCGCCGGGGGCCGGAAGCGCCGCCGGCGCGTCGGCGTTGGACGGCGGCCGCGGCGTTGCGCAGCCGGCGACGACATACGCCGCCAAAACAATCGTCTTCAGAACGCCGCGCATGAATCAACGCCTGTCTCGCGTCTCCGAAGCGACAAATGTAGCGCGAGCGTGATAAACTTCGCAAGAGACGACGCGGCTACGTCGTCCGCTGCGCCTTGTCCTTGGCGGTCGTCGCCTTGATCATCTCGCGGACGTCGTTCCACTGCTGGTCGGTCCAGCTTTCGAGTTCGTAGAAGTTTTCGCCGGTCGCCAGCCATTCGCCGCCGTCGATCGCGATCGCCTGGCCGGTGAGATAGTCCATCCCCGGAGCCAGCAGCACGGCGCACAGATTGGCGAGTTCGTGCATGTCGCCGAAACGGTGCATGGGGTTTTTCGCCAGCGCCTTCTTCTTTTCCGCCGCGTGCATCTCCGGCGACAGCCGCGCCATCGCGCCTTCGGTGGGGAAGGTGCCCGGGGCGATGGCGTTGAGTCGGATTCCGTGGCGCGCCCATTCCACCGCCAGCGACTTGGTCATCGCCGCGACGCCGGCCTTCGACATCGCCGACGGGACCACGAACGGCCCGGCGTTGAACACCCAGGAGACGATGATCGACACCACCGCCGCCGGACGCTTCTCGGCGATCCAGCGCTTGCCGCACTCGAGCGTGGTGTAGAAGGTGCCGCGGAACACGGTGTTGGCGATCGCGTCGAAGCCGCGGATCGACAGGTCCTCGGTCCGCGAGATGAAGTTGCCGGCGGCGTTGTTGACGAGGCCGTCGAGCGGGCCCGCCTCCCAGATCGCGTCGAGCATCGCGGTGATCTGCTCCGGCTCGCGGATGTTGCAGGCGTGGGCGATCATCGTCCCGCCGTGCTTGTCGGACAGCTCCTTCGCCGTCGCCTCGGCGACCGGGCCGCGGCGTCCGCAGATGTGCACGGTCGCGCCGAGCGCCAGCAGGGCTTCCGCCATTTCTTTCCCGAGCCCGGTCGCCCCGCCGGTGACGAGGAAGCGCCGGCCGGCGAAGATGTCGGGGCGGAGGAGAAGATTGTCGGCGGCCATGGGCGGGGTCCTTTGCGCGTTGGCGAGTCCAATTCAGACTAGCGCAACGCGCCGGTTCGTCATCCCATCGGCCCCGGCGGGCATCCAATCGCCGCGCGCGCCGCATCTTAGAAGAGGCGGCCATTTGCGGCGGCGGCGCCAGGAGCGACGACATGACGTCCCAATCGACGGCCCCCGTGCGGCCGTCAATCCCCCGAAAGATTTTCGGCGCCGGGTGGCGCGTCCTCGCCTTCGTCGCCGCGTTCGTGGTCGCCAGCGCGCCGATCGGCGTCTACCTCGGCGTCGTGGTTCAGCCGGAAGGCGCGCTGCGCGACGGCGTTCAGGCGACGGTGGACGGGTTCGGACTTTTCGCCGTCATCGCCGCCACCGTGGTGATGCAAAAGCTGGTCGACCGCGGCCGGCTCACGGACTTGGGCCTCGCCCCGATCCGCGTCGCGCCGGACCTTGCTCTCGGAGTCGCCCTCGGCGCGGTGTTGTTGGGGGGCGAGGTAGGGGCGTTGGTTCTGGGCGCCTGGGCGCGGCCGACCGGCGTCGCCTTCGGCGTCGACGGCCTGACGTGGCCGGCGCTGTCGGGCGTCTTGAACGTCGCCACCCAGGACCTGCTGCTCGCCGGGTACATCTTCTTCGTCCTGCGCACGCGCTTCGGCGCCGCGCCGGCGACCGTCGTCGCGTCGCTGCTGTTCACGGGGCTGCACGCCGGCGCTCTGATCGAGGGAAGCCTCATCGGCGGCGTCAACCTCTTCCTCGCCGGCGTGTTCTTGATCTCGTGCCTGCTGGCGACCGGGCGCCTGTGGCTGACCCTCGGCGCGCACTTCGCCTGGAACTTCGTCCAGGGGCCGGTTCTCGGCGTCGCGGTCAGCGGCCAGACGCTCGCCGACCGCGCCCCGCTGGTGGAGCTGATCGGGCCGGATTGGATCGCCGGCGGCGGGTTCGGGATCGAGGGCGGGCTCGCCGGCGCCGCGGCGACCCTGGCCGGGATCGCGGTCGTGTGGGGCGTCAAGCTGTTGTCGACCCGCTGACGCCAACGGGCCCGCGCCGGTTCGCCGCAGCCGGGCGCCGTGTTTCGGTCTCAAAGCCGCGGCCTCCTGGCGCCTGAGGAGGCCGTCCGATGAACGTCGTCCGCGCCATCGTCGCCTGGTTCGCCGCCGTCGCCGCCGCGACCGTCGCCCTGCTGGCGCCGTTGCTGGTGTGGGACGCGGCCGGGCGCAGCCTCGCCCTCGGCGACGTGCGCGGCGCCGTCGCCATGTCGTTTTTCGTCGCCGTGTTCATGGGCGCGATCACGGCGCTGCCGTGGACCGGTCTGGTGTGGCTTGGGCGCGTCGCGCGGGCGCCGCGGGGGCTTTGGGACGCCGGCGCCGGGGCGGCGATGGGGCCGGCCCTGTTCCTGCTCATCTTCCAACGCCCGCTGACCGCGGAAACGCTCGCCGTCGTGGTGCTGTTCGGGTTCTCCGGCGGGGTCGGCGGATTCGTCTACTGGGCCGTCGCCGGCCGGCCGCGCCGCACCGAGACGGCGACGGACACGGCCGCGGCTTTCGAGTGAGCTAGGAAATTTCGCCGCGCCCATGCCAAGCTCGCCGAATGTGCAACCTCTATTCGTTCCGCGCCTCGCGCGAAGAGATGCGGCGGCGGTTCTCCCTCGACGTGACGCTCGAGCTCGACCTCGAATTTCCGACCGTCTACCCGGACCAGGACGCGCCGGTCGTCGGGAACAATGGCGACGGGAAGCGCGAAGCCGGGCTGATGCGCTGGGGCTTTCCGCCGCCGCCGAACGCCAAGGCGCGGCAAGTCACCAACGTGCGCAACTACGCCAGCCCGTTCTGGCGGCCGTGGCTGAAAAAACCCTACCGCTGCCTCGTCCCGTTCACGGCCTTTTCCGAACTCGGCCCCGACCGCAGCCCGCACTGGTTCGCGACCAAGGACGCCGACCGGCTCGCCGCCTTCGCCGGAATCTGGCGGCCGTGGACCGGCGAGCGTCTGGTCAAGAAGGAGGGCGCGGCGCGGCGGGTGCGCGAGGAACGCGACTGGCGCCTGTTCGCCTTCCTCACCGTCGAGCCCAACGCCGTCGTCGAACCGATCCACCCCAAGGCGATGCCGGTGATCCTCACCGAGCCGGAGGAATTCGACATCTGGCTCAACGGCGACGACGACCAGGTGCTGGTTCTGGCGCGGCCGCTTGAGGACGCCAAGCTGGGCGAGGACGGCAAGGCCGAGTCTTGAGCGCCCGCCGGCTCACGGCCTTGCGATTGGCGCGCGGGGCCTGCGCGGCGTAGAGTGCCGTATCGCATGTCGACGACAGGGGAACCGTCATGACCGCGCGCCGCCTCTCGCTTTTTTCCGCCGCCTCTTTGGCCGCCGTTCTGTCGCTGTCCGCCGCGGCGCCGGCGGTCGAACCCGGCGGCGGCGGCGGCGGGGCCGCCACGTCCTCCGGGACCGGCATCTCGACCCGCTCCACCTACGACATCGAAGCCGAATACGCCTCCGGCGTCGAAGCGCTGCAGGCCGGCGCCTATGTCGACGCCGAGCGCGCCTTCGACCGGGTGCTCGATCTCGCCCCGCGCCACGTGCAGACTCATTTCTTGATCGGGCTCGCCCACTACGGTCAGCAGGATTTCAAGTCCGCCCGCAACAGCTTCAAAAAGGCGCTGCGCTACGACGAGGACCATGTCGAAGCGCGCAAGACCCTCGGCTTGACCTACCTGCAGCTCGGCGACCTCGACGAGGCCAACGATCAGCTCGACGCGCTGAAGCAACGCCAGGCCGACTGCGGCGTGTGCGAGAACGCCGACGCCCTGGCGTCGGCCGTGGCGACGCTCGAAGGCGCGCTCGCCGCCGGCGCCGACAGCTCGGCGCTGGCGCCGTCCTACCGCCAGGCGGGGTGGGACGCCGGCGACGCCGCCTACGGCGACGCGGTGCGGCGCATCAACGGGCGCGATTTCGACGGCGCGGTGACGGTGCTGCGGCTCGCCTCGGAAGCACTCGGCCCGCACCCCGACGTGCTCAACTATCTCGGCTACGCTAACCGCAAGCTCGAACGCTTCGACGCCGCGCGCGACTACTACGGCCAGGCGCTGGCGATCGACCCCATGCACCTCGGCGCGCACGAATACCTCGGCGAGCTTTACGTCGAGACCGGCGACCTCGCCGCCGCGCGCGCTGAGCTCGAAACGCTCGACGCGTTGTGCGCGTTCGGCTGCGCCCAGGCCGAGGAGCTGCGCGCGTGGATCGCCGCCGGCGGCTCGCCGTCGTTCTGAAGCGCGGGCTCGCCGTCGCCGCCCTGGCGCTTGCAGCCTGCGGCGAGGCCGACGTCGCGCGGCCCGAGGACGTCGCCTTCACCCCTGCCGACGCGCCGCAGATCGCGCGCGAAATCTCCTGGCTCGCCGACGGCGCCGATCTGCGCCAGCATTTCCTGTCTGAGCCGGCGGAGTGCGCCGTGCTCCCGGAGGATTTCGACGCGCGCGAAGCCTACGAAATCGGCCGCGCCGCGTTCCGCTCGCCGTTGCTGCTCGGCGGTCAGGCGGCGCGCCTCGGCGTCTCCTGCAACACCTGCCACCGCGGCGGACGGTCCAACCCCGACTTCCAGTTCCCCGGCGCCTCCGGCGCGCCCGGCACGGCGGACGTCACCGACGCGTTTTTCTCCGAGGTGCGCGGCGACGGCGAATTCAATCCGGTTGCGATTCCGGATCTCGCCGACCGCGCCGCCGCCAAGATCGACCGCGACGCGCCGGGCGAGCTGGAGGCTTTCATCCGCGGACTCGTGGTCGAGGAGTTCGCCGGCGACGAACCGCCGCCGAAGGTGCTCGACGGCTTGGCGGCCTATGTGCGCGCGCAGCGGCGGGAGGCGTGCCCGGAGACGGCGACGGTCGCCCTCGACGCCGGGCGGCGCGTCGACGACCTGGAGCGCGCGTTCGCCGCGGCGGAGGCGCTGTTCGAACAGCGC
>JAJFFL010000171.1 GCA_021776705.1 Alphaproteobacteria bacterium | reverse complement strand
TGGGTGTAAACCAGCCGCTCTCCCAACTGAGCTAACCGCCCCGAGACGCGCGTCGTCGGCATTTTGGCGCGGGCGCGCGCCGCGGCAACGAAAAAGGGCCGGCGCGGCGGCCGGCCCTGTTCCGAAAACCACGCGGCTTTTAGTGGCGCGGCCCCATGACCGGGCTGTCGTCTTCGACCGGCGCCGGCGGCGGGGCGGCGGCTTCGTCGGCCTCGCTCCACTCGATCGGCTCCAGCGTGCCGGCCAGCGCATAGGCCAGGACTTCGTCGACGGTCTGCACCGGGATGATCTCCATGCCGTCCTTCACGTTGTCCGGGATCTCCGCCAGATCCTTTTCGTTTTCGTGCGGGATCAGCACCGTCTTGACGCCGCCCCGCAGGGCCGCCAGCAGCTTTTCCTTCAGGCCGCCGATCGCCAGCACGCGTCCGCGCAGCGTGATCTCGCCGGTCATGGCGACGTCCTTGCGGATCGGCACGCCGGTCATCACCGACACCATCGCCGTCATCATCGCCACCCCGGCCGAGGGTCCGTCCTTCGGCGTCGCGCCTTCCGGCACATGGACGTGGATGTCGGTGGTGCGGAACACCGGCGGCTTGATGCCGAACGTCGTCGCGCGCGCCTGCACGAACGAGTTCGCCGCCGAGATCGATTCCTTCATCACGTCGCGCAGATTGCCGGTGACCGTCATCCGGCCCTTGCCCGGCATCGACACGGCCTCGATCGTCAAGATGTCGCCGCCGGATTCGGTCCACGCAAGGCCGTTGACGACGCCGATCTGGTCGGCCTGGTCGGTCTGGCCGAAGCGGAACTTGCGCACGCCGAGAAGTTCGTCGAGCAGGTCCGGCGTGACCCGGATTTCTTTTCTGTCCGAGGACTCGAGCACGCGCACCGACTTGCGCGCCAGCTTGGCGATCTCGCGCTCTAGATTCCGCACGCCGGCTTCGCGCGTGTAGTAGCGGATCATGTCGCGGATGGCGGCTTCGTCGACCGCCCATTCGCCCTCCCTGAGACCGTGCGCTTCGGCCTGCTTGGTGACCAAGTGGCGCTTGGCGATCTCGACCTTCTCGTCCTCGGTGTAGCCGGGGATGCGGATGATCTCCATCCGGTCGAGCAACGGCTGCGGCATGTTGAGGGTGTTCGCCGTGGTGATGAACATCACATCGGAGAGATCGTAGTCGACCTCGAGATAGTGATCGTTGAACGTCGAGTTCTGCTCCGGGTCCAACACCTCCAGCAGCGCCGACGCCGGGTCGCCGCGGTAGTCCGCGCCCATCTTGTCGATCTCGTCGAGCAGAAACAGCGGGTTGGAGAACTTCGCCTTCTTCATCGATTGCACGACCCGGCCCGGCATCGAGCCGATGTAGGTGCGCCGGTGGCCGCGGATCTCGGCCTCGTCGCGCACGCCGCCCAGCGACACGCGCACGAACTCGCGGCCGGTGGCGCGCGCGATCGACTTGCCGAGCGACGTCTTGCCGACGCCAGGAGGCCCGACGAGGCACAGGATCGGGCCTTTGATCTTGTCGGTGCGCGCCTGCACGGCGAGATATTCGAGGATCCGCTCCTTGACCTTCTCGAGCCCGTAGTGGTCCTCGTCGAGAACCCGCTCGGCTTCGATCAGGTCGCGGTTGATCTGTTTGCGCTTGCCCCACGGCAGCGACAGGATCCAATCGAGGTAGTTCCGCACGACGGTGGACTCCGCCGACATCGGACTCATCTGGCGGAGCTTCTTCATCTCCGCGTCGACCTTGATCTTGGCTTCCTTGGTCAAGCGCGTCTTTTCGATCTTCTCGTCGAGATCCGCGAGTTCGTCCTTGCCTTCCTCGCCCTCGCCAAGTTCGCGCTGGATCGCCTTCATCTGCTCGTTGAGGTAGTACTCGCGCTGCGTCTTCTCCATCTGGCGCTTGACGCGCGAGCGGATCTTCTTCTCCACCTGCAGCACCGAGATCTCGCCTTCCATCAGCGCATAGACGCGCTCCAGGCGCTCGACCACGCCGGCCAGCTCGAGCAGATTCTGCTTTTCCGGAATCTTCACCGCAAGGTGCGCGGCGATGGTGTCCGCGAGACGTCCCGGCTCTTCGATCTGCGACATGTTGGCGACGACTTCGGCGGAAATTTTCTTGTTCAGCTTCACGTAGCCTTCGAACTGGTCGACGGCCGCGCGCATCAGCGCCTTGGTCTCCGACGTGACGTCGCCCTCGCCGTCGATGACCTCGACGGTGGCTTCGAAAAATTCGTCGTTCTCTTCGAAGCGCACCAGGCTCGCCCGCGCGCCGCCCTCGACCAGGACCTTGACCGTCCCGTCGGGCAGCTTCAGCAGCTGCAGCACGTTGGCCACGGTGCCGACTTCAAAGATGTCTTGCGGCGACGGGTCGTCGTCGGAGGCTTCGCGCTGGGTGACCAGCACGATTTGGCGGTCGGCGCGCATCACCTCTTCGAGGGCGCGCACGGATTTATCGCGGCCCACGAACAGCGGCACGATCATGTGGGGAAACACGACGATGTCCCGCAACGGCAGCACCGGAAGGGTCTTGATCTCAGGCATTCATGTCTCCACTCGACCGCTCGGACGTCGGCCGCGCTTGTCCGGCGCGGTCCCCGAAACCCCAATGTAAGGGAGATTCTCTCAAGGGGAGTCCTGCGGAACAGTTCTCACTGCAGCTGAACGTCATCTTCGTGTGGAGATGTGGCGAGGCCGCGGCGGGCGTTCAAGCCGCCGCGGCCGCTTGAATTCCAGCCGTTCGCCCCTAAGACGCGGTCTTGCCTTCGCCGGCCCGGCGTTCGGCGTAGATGTGCAGGGGCTTGGCCCGCCCTTCCACGACTTCCGCGTTGACGACGATTTCTTCGACGCCTTCCAGGCTCGGCAGCTCGAACATCGTTTCAAGCAGCACGCCCTCGAGGATCGAACGCAGGCCGCGCGCCCCGGTCTTGCGGGCGATGGCCTTGCGGGCCGTGGACTTCAGCGCGTCCTCGGAGAAGGAGAGATTGACGTTCTCCATCTCGAACAGGCGCTGGTACTGTTTCACGAGCGCGTTCTTGGGCTCGGTGAGGATCTTCACCAGGGCCTCTTCGTCGAGATCCTCAAGCGTCGCGATCACCGGCAGCCGGCCGACGAATTCCGGGATCAAGCCGAAGCGCAGAAGGTCCTCCGGCTCGACTTCGCGCAGAATTTCGCCGGTGCGGCGCGCGTCCTCGTCGCGGACGTCGGCGCCGAAGCCGATCGACGAGCCCTTGCCGCGCTGGACGATGACCTTCTCCAGGCCCGCGAACGCGCCGCCGACGATGAACAAGATGTTGGTCGTGTCCACCTGCAGGAATTCCTGCTGCGGATGCTTGCGCCCGCCCTGCGGCGGCACGCTGGCGACGGTGCCTTCCATGATCTTCAACAGCGCTTGCTGGACGCCCTCGCCCGACACGTCGCGGGTGATCGACGGGTTGTCCGACTTGCGGCTGATCTTGTCGACTTCGTCGATGTAGACGATGCCGCGCTGGGCCCGTTCGACGTTGTAGTCGGACGCCTGCAGCAGCTTCAGGATGATGTTCTCGACGTCTTCGCCGACATAGCCGGCTTCGGTCAGCGTCGTGGCGTCGGCCATGGTGAACGGCACGTCGAGGATGCGCGCCAAGGTCTGGGCGAGCAGCGTCTTGCCGCAGCCGGTCGGGCCGATCAGCAAAATGTTCGACTTGGCGAGTTCGACTTCCGAACTCTGCGAGCTGTGGTTGAGGCGCTTGTAATGGTTGTGCACCGCGACCGCGAGCACCCGCTTGGCGTGCTCCTGGCCGATCACATAGTCGTCGAGAACGTCTTTGATCTCTTGCGGGGTCGGCACGCCTTCGCGCGATTTCACCAGCGAGGTCTTGGTCTCCTCGCGGATGATGTCCATGCACAGTTCGACGCATTCGTCGCAGATGAACACCGTCGGGCCGGCGATCAGCTTGCGCACTTCGTGCTGGCTCTTGCCGCAGAAGGAGCAATAAAGCGTGCTCTTTCCGTCGCCGGCGGTGGTCGTCGAAGTCGGCATGGTCACTCCCGCAGGTCCGCGCCCGGCAAATGGGCGCCGCTGGGTCTCCGGCGCAGCAATATCTACGCCGTCCAGCTTACCGAACCGTATCCGATCCGCATACGATCACACAAAACGAAGTCCGATCAAGCGCCGCGGCGCCCGGACCGGGACCTAGGCGTCGTCGCCTTTTGTGTCCCGTTTTTCGTAAACATGATCAACGATTCCAAAGGCTTTCGCCTCGTCCGCCGACATGAAGTAGTCGCGGTCGAGGGTCTCCTCGATCTTCTGGTACTCCTTACCCGTGTGGCGTACGTAAATTTCATTAAGACGCCGCTTCACCTTAACGATGTCTTCCGCGTGGCGCTCGATGTCCGAGGCTTGGCCGCGGAAACCGCCGGACGGCTGATGCACCATCACGCGGGCGTTGGGCAGCGCCACCCGCATGCCGTTTTCGCCCGCTGTCAGCAGCAGCGACCCCATCGACGCGGCCTGGCCGACGCACACCGTCGAGATCGGCGACTTGACGTACTGCATGGTGTCGTAAATCGACAGACCGGCGGTCACGACCCCGCCGGGGCTGTTGATGTACATGGAGATTTCCTTCTTCGGGTTCTCCGATTCCAGGAACAAGAGCTGCGCCACGATCAGGCTCGCCATGTGGTCCTCGACCGGCCCGGTTAGGAAGATGATCCGCTCCTTGAGAAGGCGGGAGTAGATGTCGTAGGCGCGCTCGCCGCGGCTCGTCTGTTCGACGACCATGGGCACGAGTTGCATCGCGGTCTCGATCGGATCGTTCATGGTCGGCCTCTGGCAAGATGGCGCGGCCGCGGAC
The DNA here is from genome assembly GCA_021776705.1 of Alphaproteobacteria bacterium. Classification (GTDB taxonomy): domain Bacteria; phylum Pseudomonadota; class Alphaproteobacteria; order Caulobacterales; family Maricaulaceae; genus JAJFFL01. The sequence goes on along the minus strand of JAJFFL010000171.1, from coordinate 4,095 downwards.
GCGGCGCGAAAGGGAATCAGCGAGGCCAGCATATCTGATCCGCCGCCGCCCGGATCAAGAGGCCCGGCGACGAACGGTCCGCCGGAGGGTCAATCGTCGGTGAACAGCTCGTCCCGGCTGACGTCCACGTCTTTGATTTCGCAGAGCTCAAAGATGTAGTCGACGACCTTCTCTTCGTAGATCGGGGCGCGCAGCTGCGCCCGGGCGCCGGCGTTTTCGCGGAAGAACTTGGCGATCTGGGCCTCCTGGCCCGGGTGCCGGCGCGCCTCCATGTTGATGGCGCGCGCGAGTTCCTCTTCGCTGACTTCGACGCCCGACTCGCGGCCCAGCTCGGCGAGCACCAGGCCGAGGCGGACGCGGCGTTCGGCGATCTTGCGGTATTCGGCTTTCAGTTCGTCGTCCGACTTGCCCTGGTCTTCCGGGTCCAAACGGTCGGCGGCCTTGTCGGCCGCGATCTGTCGCCAGATCGTGTCGAACTCGATCTCGACCATGCGCGCCGGCAGTTCAAAGTCGTGGGCGTCGTCGAGCTTGTCCAGCAGCCGGCGTTTGGCGCGCTGGCGCGACTGGGCGGCGAACTCACGCTCCAGGTTGGTCTTCACCGCCTCGCGCAGCTTGGCGAGGTCTTCAAAGCCCATCCGCTTGGCGAGATCGTCGTCGACCTCGGCGTCCTTGGGCGCGCGCACGTCCTTGACGCGGACCTTGAACATGGCCGCGCTGCCCTTGAGCTCCTGGTTCGGGTAATCGTCCGGGAAGGTGACGTTGACGTCGACGTCGTCGCCGGCCTTGGCGCCGATCAACTGGTCTTCGAAGCCCGGAATCAAACGGCCGGCGCCGAGCACGATCTCGGCGTCGTCGGCGGCCCCGCCCTCGAAGTCGACGCCGTCGACCGAGCCGACGTAGTCGACGATCAGGCTGTCGCCGTCCTTGGCTTTCGCGGTCTTGGCCCGCGAGGCGTAGATCTTTTGGTCGGCGGCGATGCGCTCGAGCGCGGCGTTGACCTCGGCCTCGGTCGCCTTGGAGACCGGGCGTTCGATCGAGATCGTCTTCGGTTCGATGACGTCGAACTTCGGCATGATCTCGACTTTCATCTCGTAGACGAGGTCGTCGTCGCCGGCCATCACCTTGTCGACGTCGCTCTTTAGGTCGATCTCGGGGCTGCCGGCGGGGCGCAGTTCGCGCTCCTGCAGGGCTTCGGCGTTGGCGCTGGAGACCAGCTCCTCGACGATGTCGCCCATGATCGACTTGCCGAACATCTTCTTGATGTGGCTCGCCGGAACCATGCCGGGGCGGAAGCCTTTCAGGCGCACCTGCGGCCGGATCTCTTCGATCTTGGCGGCGAGCTTCTCCGCCAGGTCGGTCCGCGGAACCGTGACCTGGAACGTGCGGGAAAGACCTTCGGCGGCCGTTTCGGTGACCTGCATCGTCGGCGTCCTATGAAAAAGGCGAATGAATCCAGCGCCCGCGGAGGACATCCGGGGCGCGAGGCGAGGCTTATGTCATGTGGCGCGAGCCGACGCAACGGGGCGCGGCGGCGTGGGGATCAGCGGCGGCGGACGGTCCGCGCCATCGCCAGGGATTCCCCTCGTGTGGTGGCCCAGATCAATGCTTCCGCAACAAGACTAATCAGCGAAGAGAACAACCGCGCCGCAAACGTCCCCGCATCATGCGCCCGCTCGGCGTGGTCGAGGTGCTGGAGCTCCTCGCGCCGAATGCCGACGATGGCGTCTCGCAGCTCCAAGTCGCGAGACTCAAGAAAGGCGATTTGATCGTCGAGATGGCGGTGCACGGTCCGTTCGACCGCCGCCGTGCAGACCATGACGCCCCAGCGGCCGAACAGCGCCGACCCGGCGCCCAACACGCGCCCGCCGATCGCCCAAAGGAACATCAGTCGACACGGCTTCGCCCCGCGCAACGGCATGGCGTCTCGGAAGACGCGCTCGTGGCGCTGTTCATGCGCAAGAGTGTCTTCAAGGAACGGCGTCAGGTCCCGGATGAACCGCCGGGCGAATGCGAGTTGGGCCTGGTAGATCTGGATCGCCCCGTGCTCGCCGGCGTGGTTGACGCGGAGGACGCGCTCGATGGAGCGCTGATCGCGATTGCTGAGGTCGATGTCGGCGGACTGGGTCATGTCGAACCCCAATTCAAAGCCGCTTCTTGGCGAACGCTCGCCCTGATCCAGACTTTAGATACCGTTCAAATGCAAAGGCGCGGCTGGCGTCATTGAACGCCGCAAACGTTCGAATCCGCCACGGAACGTATTTTGACGTGTGAGAAACGTGTCCGCCGTTGTGCATCTTCAAGCGTTCGGTGAGATCGTCGGTGACGCCGACATAAAAGTGGTCGCCTTTCTCAGACTCAAGAATGTAAACGATTTTCATGCACGGCATACGAGCATGAAGCGTTGAGATCGCCAATCCTCAAACGGTCCGCCTCCGCCCTTCGGGCTTCGGCGAGACAGCCTTCGCACGCTGCGTTGACCGAAGGCTGGCCTGCCCAGCCGAAGCGCGCGCAGCGCGCGAAGGCTGGTGCGGATGGAGGGACTCGAACCCCCACGGGTCGCCCCACCAGGACCTAAACCTGGCGCGTCTACCAGTTCCGCCACATCCGCGTGAGGCCGGGCCCGTCTCTTAGCGCGCTTGACATCGCCGCGCCAACGGCTCCGATGACCGCCATGAGCGACGTCGAGGCGAGCGCCTGGGAAGAGCGGTACCGCGAAGGCCGCACGCGCTGGGAGCGCGGGCGCCTGCACCCGGCGTTCGCGGCCTGGCGCAAGGCCGGGGCGTTGAACGCCGAGCACGTCATCGTGCCGGGCTGCGGGCGGTCGCCGGAACTGGTCGAGTTCGCCGCTCTCGCCACGCGCGTCACCGGGCTCGACGTCGTCGACTCGGCGCTCGAACACCAGCGCCGGGCGCTCGCCGCGCGCGGGCTCGAGGCGCAGCTCGAAGACGTCAGCCTGTTCGACTGGAAGCCGCGCGGCATCGCCGACCTAGTGTATGAGCAGACCTGCCTGTGCGCCTTTCCGCCCGAACGCCATCCCGCCTACGAGCGCGCCGTGCACACTTGGCTGGCCCCGAAAGGCCGCCTGTTCGCCTTGTTCATGCAGGTCGGCCACGACGGCGGGCCGCCCTTCGACTGTTCGCTCGGCGACATGCGCAAGCTGTTCCCGGAGGAGCGCTGGAGTTGGCCCGATCCGCCGTTCCGGGTCTTCGACCACCCGGCGCTCGAGGACGCCCACGAACTCGCCGTGGTGCTGGTGAAGACCTAGGACTCTATTCCGCCGCCGAAGCCGCGGCCGCCGGGGTCGGCGGATAGGCGCGCATCAACACATAGGCCGCCACGCCGAGACCGGCGGCGACGTTGGCGGCGGCCATGCCGACGAAGGCGCCGATCGGCGCGCCGCCGAGCGCGCCGCCGATCCACGCCGCCGGCGCGAGCAGGATCAAAGACCGCGTCAACGTCATCGCCAAAGCCGGGCCGGGACGGCTGAGCCCGTTGAACCCCGCCGACGCGGCGATCGTGACGCCGTAGCCCCACACCGACATCGGGACGATGTAGAAATAGATTCGGGCCGTCGCTTGGGTCGCCGGGTCTTGCGAGAACAGCGCCGCCAGCGGCCCGGCGAAGATCGCCAGAACCACCGCCACCGCGGCCGACCAGGCGACCGCGAACAGGAACCCCGACCGAAACGCGCCGCGCACCCGCTCCGGCTTGTCCGCGCCGGAGTTTTGTCCGGTCATCGGCCCGATCGCCGCCGACACCGCGAACAAGGGAATGATCAGGAACATCTCGGCCCGCACCGCGATGCCGAACCCGGCCGCGGCGGCTTCGCCGAAGCGCGCGACCCCGGCCACGATCACCGCAAGCGCCAGCGGATTGACCATGTTCGACACCGCCGCCGGCAGTCCGACCCGCCCGATCCGCTTCCAGTGCGCGATCAGCACCTTGGGATCGACGGCGCTGAAGTCGATGAGCTTCTCGCGGAAAATCACCACCGCGGCGGCGAGCAGCCCGGCGGTTCCGGCGGCGGCCACCGTCGCCCAGGCGGCGCCGGCGATCTCCATCCTCGGCGCCGGGCCAAGGCCGAAGATCAGGATC
>JAJFFL010000018.1 GCA_021776705.1 Alphaproteobacteria bacterium | reverse complement strand
TTGGGCGTCGTCGAGGGCTATGCGGCGGGTGGGGCGGGGGGCGGCCGCCGTGTCCGATGCGACCGCGCCGCGCCGAGACGCCGCCGAACCCGCCGCGCGGCTGCAATCGCGCGCTCACGGCGCTTCGGCCGATCAGGTGGCGCGGCTCGAACAGCAACTCAGGGAAGCGCAAGCCGACGCCAACCGGGAAGCCGAGGCGGCGCGCGATCTGCGTGTCCGGTTGGAGGAATTGGAGGCGCATGAATCGCCCGCGCCGGCCGACGACGCCGACGCGCTGCGCGGTGAGATCATGCGCCTCAACGCCCGGATCGGCGAACTTGAGCCGGCGGCGTTGGAGGCCGCGGGGTTGCGCGAGCAGATCGCGTCGGCGGGAGCGCCGGCGGCGGCCGGGGTCGCCGACGTCGCCGATTCGCGGCGCCTGGCCGAGCTCGAGGCGTTCGTCGCAAGCCTGGAAACCGGCGATGTCGAACACTACGCCCGTGGCGACGCCGACAAGCGCGACTATTGGGTCGCGGCCCGCAACCGCTGGTTGGAGCGCGACGTCGTCGCTGGCGACGCGCCGCCGCCCGCCGACACCGCCGAGGCCGTCGAGCTGCGGGCGCGCGTCGCGGAATTGGAGACGGCGTTGGAACGCACGCGAGAGGAATCGGCCCGCGCCGCCCGTCCGGCGGCGGAGTCGACGGCGCCCTTGCAGGCCCGCATCGCCGAGCTTGAATCGGCGCTCGCGTCCGGCTCCGCCGCGGCCGGGCCGCCGTCCGCCGACGGCGCGCCGGCGTCCGACGATCCGGGTGCGGAAATCGCGCGCTTGCAATGGCGCAATCGTTATTTGGACTCGCGCGTCCGGCTTCTCGAGAAACGCGACGGCGCGCCGTCGGTTTCGGCCGACGCCGCCGCGGCGGCCGGGGCGCCAGAGGAAAACTCCCTGGAATGGCGCAACCGCTACCTCGCGTCACGCGTCCAGCATCTTGAAAATCGCCTCGCCGAGGGCGGCCAGGGCCTGACCAACGGCGCCGGGGCGAGACTCGAGGAAGATCTGCGCAAGGCGCGGGTCGAGGCCGCGGAGGCCGCCAAGCTGCGGGCGCGGGTCGCCGAACTCGAGCGCTCGATGGAGCAAACCCGGGCCCGGGCGTCGGGCGAACCGCCGCCGCCGGAGGGCGAGCACGCTTTGGAATGGCGCAACCGTTACTTGTCGTCGCGGGTGAAATACTTGGAAGAACGCTTGACCAAGCTTGGCGCGGCGACGGCGGCGGAAGACGCGACGGCGGTGGTCGAACACAGCGGCGAAGAACGCTCGACGTGATTTGGCGCGGTTCATGACAATTCACGCGTGCAGGTGATAGATTCCGCCTACGAGTCGCGCGACGGTCGCGCGGCCGACGGTCGACGCGGCGGGGGTGGCATGTCGTCGAAATTGGGACGGATCGCGGTGGTGGTCCTTCTCTTCGTCCTTTTCGGCTGGTTGGTCATCCACACCGGCAGGCTGCCGGGCAGCGCCGGGGCCGCGGAAACGCGTCTCAACGCCTTGGCGCGCAAGGCGCTCCACGACGCCGACCACGACTGGGCGACGGTCGACATGAGCGGCCAGTTCGCCGAGCTCACCGGCGTCGCGCCGAACGACGCCGCGCGGGTCGAGGCGATGGGCGTCGTCCGGCGCGCGGCCTGGGGCGGCGGGGTGCTCGACGTGCGCGACCGCACCGACCTGCTGACCTTCGTCGACACCTACATTCTGGAGGCGCGCTACGACGACGAGGGGGTGCATCTGTTCGGCTATGCGCCGACCCGCGAGTCGCGGGAATCGATCATCGCGCTGGTGGAGCGCGAATTCGGCCAGCCGGCGGCGAGCGTCGACCTGCGGATCGCCTCCGGCGCGCCGGACGGCTCGGACTGGTTCGGCGCGGCGCAGTTCGGGTTCGACCAGCTGAGCCGGCTGCGCCACGGCGTCTTCAGCATCGCCGGCGAAACCATGCGGCTGGAAGGCGAGGCGGCGGTGCCGGCGCTGAAGGACTCGGTAGAGGAGACCTTCGCCATGTCGCCGTCGCCGTTCGCGTCGTCGTCGGCGATCACGGCCACGTCCTATGCGCCGCCGGAGGCCGCCCATGAACTCACCGTGTTTCAGGATTGCCAGGCGCGTCTCGGCGACGCCACGCTCGACCGCCGGGTGACGTTCGACTTCGGCAGCGCCGAGATCGGGCGCGCCAGTTTCGGCCTCCTCGACGACGTCGGCGAGTTGGTGCGCCGCTGCGCCGAATTCACCGTCCGGGTGGAGGGCCACACCGACAGCCGCGGCGACCCCGGCGCCAACCGCTACATCTCCGCCGCGCGCGCCGAGGCCGTGGTCGAGTATTTCGTCAACCAGGGAATCCCGCGCGAACGCTTCAAGGCGCAGGGCCTGGGACCGGACGAACCGATCGCCTCCAACGACACCGCCGACGGGCGCGAGCGCAACCGCCGGATCGAGTTTGAATTCCTGGCGGACGCCGACGATCCACCGCAAGCCGCGCCGGACGGCGACGGTCGCGCAGACGGAGAGCCGTGATGTTTTGGTTGATGGGCTTCATGTGGCTCTACCTGCTGTTCTTTTTCATCCTCGGGATGCTGGTGCGCGGATTCCTGACGCCGCGGGTGATGACCCCGGCCGGCGAAGACATCGCCGCCGAACTCGCCACCGTCCGCACCCGGCTGCAGGAGACCGAGGCCGACCGCGCGCGGATGAAGGCGCGGGTCGCCG
>JAJFFL010000170.1 GCA_021776705.1 Alphaproteobacteria bacterium | reverse complement strand
TCGCCTTGACGCCGCCGACGCCGGTGATCCGCACGACCGTCTCCGGTTGGCGGTGGCCCTGCTTGCGGCGGTAGGTGTTGCGGCGGCGCTTCTTGACGATCGTGATCTTGTCGGCCCGGCGCTGTTCGACGATTTCGCCGGAAACCGCTTCGCCGGACAGGGTCGGGGCGCCGATTTTCACGTCGCCGCCGTTGGCCAGCATCAACACGTCGCTGAAGGTCACGGCGTCGCCGGCCGCGCCGTCCAGTTTTTCGACGACGATCAGGTCGTCGGGGGCGACGCGATGCTGCTTGCCGCCGGTTTTGATCACCGCGTAGGCGGTCATGGCTTCAGGCCGGCGGCGTCCTGAGCGTTCCGCGCCGGCTCCCTGGTTCAAACGTGAAGGCGCCGGCGCGGAGACCGCACCGGCGCGAGGCGAGGGATATGCCCTGGACATTTGCGAGAGTCAACGAGCCCATTCAATCGCCGAACGCCGGATTCGGCCGCGATTTCGCGGATCGAACCGGGGCCGGCCTTGGCCGACGCCCGCGGCCGGGCCGGCGGCCGTGAATCCGGCGCTCAGTCGGCCGGGTTTTCGCCGCGCGGGTCCGGGACGTTGGCGTTGCGATTCTGAATATCGTCGAGGAACCGCTCCGAATTCGCCTCGCGGCTGTCCCACTCGGCCTTCGTCATGCACACCGATTTCGACACCCGGGTGCCCAACTGGTGTTCGCGACGGCAGATCACTTTGTCGCCGTCTTCCGTCAAGGCTTCCGCGCCGCCGTGTTCGGCCGCTTTTAAGAACACTTTTTCGTCGCGGGTGAAGACGTCGTCGGCTTGCGTCGCGCACGCGGCCGACGTCAAGGCGATTAGGCTGATCCCGGCGAGATATTTCATGATTTTCCCCTTGTCCCAAAAGGAACGAAGGCGGCAGATTGGCGGTCTGAATCCGGCGTCGCCAATCAAGCCGTGTAACATCTACGTCATATATGGCTTTCCCGTTTGACACAGCAATCCCGGATGGCGCCGCCGGGGCGCGAGCCGGCTGGCGGGCCGGCGGCCGAAAAACGGTCACGGCCGGCGCCGCCGGATTCCTCCGCGCGGCGCTTGCGCCCTCAGACGCGGCTGGTTAGGTTCCGCCGCCCCGCGGAGAGGTGCCAGAGTGGTCGATCGGGGCGGTCTCGAAAACCGTTGTGCGTGCAAGCGCACCGAGGGTTCGAATCCCTCCCTCTCCGCCATTTTCTGAGATTGCTGAATTGCTTCAACCACTTGGGAAAAATGGCGGAGAGGAGACACTGCGGTTGTTACGATCGAGTGTTACGATTTGTTGCGTCTCGATTGATTTCAAACTCAATGGAAAAGGGCAATTCCTGATACGCAATCCTGCGTCGGGATCGATGAGTTGAAGGTCTCAACGACGGCACAAGTTTGGGCAAAAGACCGCCTGCGCCGGCGACCGTCACACTGGCGACATTCATGCCGCTTTACCCTGAAGGTGCGGCTGCAAGAGCCCGCCTTCCGAACAGCCGGGTTTGACTTTCATGTTGGACTGCTTGGATGGGGCAGGCCATCGCCACGAGGCGGATTCAATGACGTCCGTGTGTTTTCTTGCTCACCGGTTCCAGCCCGGTCGCGTAACTGCGCAAGCCGTTCGATTTGATGTCGAAAACTGTTAGAGCGTCTGACGCGTTGAGACGACTGGAAATGGCCCGAAGTTGCCGAAGGTGACCCTGCTCTGAATGGCGTGTTATAGGCCTATGACGGACTTTCGCTTTACTTGAAGCGCAAAAGGCTAAGGTCGAAACTCGGTCACTGCTGACGCGCCGGTGCCAAGCTCAAGGCGCTGCCCAGGTGTAAGAGTTTTCACTTGGGCAAGGGCGCTGAGCCTCGTGCCCCCGGTCGATCCATTGGATGCCCATGAGCTTAGCGGTTGCCGAGGTCTCCGTTCCCATATTGTTCACGTCGACGAATTCATGCAAAATCACTTGTATTTTTGATTCGATATTTTTGGCGCTGGGCTAGGGCGTACATCCGCATGATCATAAGGTATGTCGAGAAGCTGTTGGGGTGGCTGAAGCGCGAGCAACCTGCCGCTGCGCCCAGTTCTGAGCGGGCTCCAGCCGAGCGGCCTGTGGCGGCAATCTCGAAAGTCGAACCAGCGGCCTCCGTACTTACCTGGGAATCCGAACTCCGGGCAATCACGGCGGAAGCTTCTGCTTGGTCGATTGAGACGGGCGGCGACCTTTTTGGGCGCTGGGAAGCCAATCCGATCATTTTTCTCGCCACGAAGGCCGGCCCCCAGGCGCAACGTGACAACGCCCACTTCCGGCTCGACGTCGACTATCTCCGCCAACTGAGCGAGCCGCTCGCCGCGCAATGGGGGCTTCGATATTTTGGCGACTGGCACTCGCACCACCGGCTCGGGCTCTCGGCGCCGAGTTCAGGCGACCAGCGGCGCATTCGTCAGCTTGGAAACCGCAATAACTTTCCCGGAATGGCCGAGATCATCGTGACTACAGAAGGTTCGCGCACCGAGCCAATAGTTCGGGTGCACGCCTGGCGTTACGACCTCTCTGAAGAGAACGGGCCGGCACCGCTGCGTGTAAACGTTCTCCCCGGCTGCAGTCCGGTTCGCCACGCCATGATTGCGCGCTGTGAATTCCCCGAACAGTCTCTGCGCGAGTGGGAAAACGTCCCGCTGAATCGCGTGCGCATCGGCGATGAAACGGTCCCGCCTGTGCTTCAACCGCAAGCCGATGCGGACGCGAATACGCGCGAGCGCACCCTGGCCCATCTGGCGAGAGCGCTCCAGCAAGCGAGCGGCGGTGCCATCGAACAGCATACGACCACCTTCGGGCACATCCTCGTCGTCCCGCTCCAGGAACCCCGGCACCTTGCATTTGCGATCGAAGGCAAGTGGCCGATGAACGTGCTGGAAGTTCATCGCATCGACCGCGAAGCCGGCACGACAGAACCGGTCGAGTTTGCGCTTGCACTCACCGCGCCGGAAATAGAACCGATCATGACGTTGTTTCGCCGCGCAAGAGCCAGAGAAAGGAGCTGAGCGATGTGGTCTTCGGAGCAACGAAGTCGGCTCGCCGTTGAACACCAAATCCTTCAACGCGAAGGCTTTTCACAGTTTAGCGTTTATCATCACAGCGCCGACGATACTTACTACGCATCAGGCGTCGCGACCTCAAATTCTGGCAGTATGTACAGTCTTTACATGCCCATCCCGTCCGGGTTTCCGACGGCCCGGCCACCGCTTTATATCACCAAGCCCAGTCCTCTGTTGAGGGCCGACGGGTCGCGAATTTCCGACTCGGGCGTCTCGCACGCCATGCACACACTCTCGCCGCATGAAAACGGTTGGGTCCAGATCTGCCATTGGCGCGATGCGCGCTGGCACGCCGGAATCGTGCTGCAAAAGGTTTTCCTGAAAGCTCACGTCTGGATCGAGGCTTACGAACAGCATCTCGCCACCGGCCACTCGTTGGCAGATTTTGTTCGCACCATGGCGGATGTCGCATGACCACTAGCGATCCCAATCAGCGCCAGCTCATTCGCGAAGCCATGCAGGCAATCGCCACGCGCAAGCCGGGCCGTTCGAAGCTTGTTTACGACAAAACCAAGCGCACCATCGTTGCGGTCGCCGAAGGCGCGCAGATCGCGCAAGCGCTCAACATCACAGCTGACGATGCAGACATGTTCGGGGTCCTGACGCTCTCGTCGGAATGGATTCAGGAACAATGGCCTGCGCTCACCCGCGATGGCGTCGTGCCACTCAGCTTTAGCTCTTGGGATGACGGCGACGCGCTCACCCAGTCAGAACTCTGTGTTCACGCAAGCGCCAGCGTCGTGTATGGCGAGCTGCTGCTCGACGCTCAGCCTACCCAACCGCAACTTGTTGCGATCATTCTTGAGAAGACGGATGGCACAACGTCCGATCAGGGTGTGTTTGTGTCACCCGACGGCGCGACCTACCGCGGCAGGGTTCAAAGTGCACAGCCGCAAGGTGCGTCAAAAACCGATGTGGTGTTCGCCGATGTCGAGCCCCAACTTGCGCTGCGCCGGTCCAGCATTCTTGAAACCACCATTCTCAAGAACAAGACGGCGCTTTGCGTTGGCCTGGGCACTGGCGGCGCGCATGTCGCTTTGGAGCTCGCCAAATGTGGCGTCGGCCGGTTTCTGCTTGTTGATTGCGACCGGCTTTCAGTCGGCAATGTCGTGCGCCATCCCGGAGGCATCTCGCAGGTCGGCAGAGCCAAGGTGAACGTCGTCCGTGATCTTATCATGGAGAAGAACCCGAAGGCGCACGTTGAGGTGCGCGCTATCGCACTCGATCAAGACAATCGAGACGCAATTGCCAACTTGGTGGTGGTAGCGGACATTGTCATTTGCGGCACTGACAACCGGCAGAGCAAATTGCTTCTCAATGAACTTTGCGTCGCCGCCAATGCACCAGCGCTCTATGGCGGCGCGTTTCGCCGCGCCTATGGCGGCCAGATTCTGCGCGTGCGGCCGAAGCATTCGCCGTGTCATCAGTGCTTCGTCGCCACCATGCCGGATGAAGCATCCGATGTGGAGGTCTCGTCGGAGACCGACGCGGGCGAGATCGCCTATTCGGACCGACCCGTGGCTGTGGAGCCCGGCCTCTCGCTCGACGTTCTTCCGATTGCCAACATGTTGGCAAAACTGGCGCTGCTCGAATTGGTCGCCGACAGCTCTTCGACCCTCAACACACTGCGCGGCGACTTCGATGCGCCCTGGTACCTTTGGCTCAATCGGCCCGAACCCGGGACGCAATATGCCGATTGGCCGCCGCTAAGTGAGAGCAGCGACGAGATGACGATCCATCGGTGGTACGGCATCTATTTCGATCGCGACGACGCGTGCCCCGTTTGCGGCGATTTCGTCGGTTCCTTGGCGGCGCATTACGGCCTTGACCCGGCGCAATTGCCTTCTCTTGAGGACGGGGAGTAGGCGCATGGAACTCCTTGGTGATTTCCGCGGCCACGTGAGTTCACTGGAACCGGACGACGACGCAGTCGACGCGGCCATTGCCGCACACAAGAAAGTGCGGTGCCAGCTCAAAACGGACGAGCAATCCAGGGACGCGCACAAGATGACGTTCTTGTCCGGCTCCTATGCCCGGCACACTGCGATACACGACATCAACGACGTTGATGTGATCTGCGTTCTCGACATCGACACTTCAATCACTGAGCCGGAGATTGTCCTTACTTGGCTCCTCGGCGTGCTCTCTGGCTATTATGACGAGACGCGCCCGCAAGGGCGGTCGATTGGCGCCAGCGCCGAAAAGGGCGTTTGGCTGGACATCGTGCCCGCCAGCGCCATTTCCGCCGATGACGGCCCACTCCGGATACCCGATCGTGACGCTCAGCAATGGGTTCGATCGCACCCCAAGGGACAGATTGCGGCCGCAACCGGTAAGAACGACGCTACCGACGGCTACTACGTCCAAACCGTGAAACTCATAAAGGCTTGGCGCGATCGCTTGCCCACCGAGAAATCGAAACCCAAGTCGTACATCCTTGAGACGCTCGTGCACCAATACATTGGCAAGCCGTCATCGCACGCCCGCGCCGTCGTGAACGTGTTGGAGGGCGTTCAAGCCAACTATGGCTTTTGCCGCGGCTCGGCCACCGTCCCGCAAATCGCCGATCCGGGCGATACATCAGTGAACATTGCCAAGCGCTGGGCGAGTGAGGATTTTGACGCATTCCTCGATCAAGTGAAGTCGGCGGCGCAGACCGCGCGCAACGCATTTGATTCAACCGATGAAGCCGAGAGCCGCAAGCTTTGGCGCAAGCTGTTTGGGGCCAACTTCGGCCAATAAGGCAAAGCGAACATGACCAAGCCGCCGCAGCCGCCTGCCGCCCCAGTCGGGTCACTCGTTTCACCGGCCGGCATGGGCGGCATCGTCGCTGGCAAAGGCTTCGATTTTCAGACTCGGTACGTGGTGTGCCATCTGCCGCTCTGGCTGCAAGACAAGGAGTTTCATCAGATCTTCTCTGAGGGCGCGGGCGATATTGACATCCGCTACCTCCAAGACGGCCCCTCAGCCCGCAAGCACATTCAAATCAAGGATCACGAGGTCTCGCCGGCGGAATTCAAAGATGTGGTCGAGACTTTTCGAGGTTTCGACGCCAGCATGCCGGGCGTGTATCAGGGATTTGGTCTCGCCTGCCCGGCCTTGTCAGCTCAGCTCAGGCCAATCGAATCTGGTTTGGGCCGCTTGCGCGGCGCGACGCCCTTCTATGACGATACGTCGTCCGCGCTTTCTGCGACTAAGGCCGACGTTGATGACCGCATGCGCAAGCACGGTTTGAGCGACGATCAGATCCAATTCATTCACGACAAGGTGGCCCTAGAAGTTGGACATGGCGACCTGTCGCATGATGATCGTGCCGTCGAACTGTTCATTGCACGTCTGCTCAGTCACCCTGGATTTGCCGGTAAGCAGCGGGCGATGGTGCAGCCGGCCTATGCTGAACTCCTGCGCCTTGTGACCGCGAGCAAGGGCACCGTGCTGGATAAGGCGTCTATCGAGGACGTGCTGCATGCGACGGTGTTGGCGGATATTTCGCGAGAAGCGGCCGTCACCGTCTGGATTCTCAACTGGACCAAGGAAGCATTCGAACCGCCGGCTGATTACAACGTGGACTGGACAGCGCATTTTGATCGCACAACACGTCGCGTACCGAGCCCCGAGGTCTGGAACGGCACTCTCGTCCCGCAACTCGACACGCTTCGTAAGACCATCGTGACCACGGGCGCCGCGCGCACGATTCAGCTTCGCGGCAAATGCGCGCTGTCAACGGGCATAGCGTTGGGCGCTACCTTTCCAGCCGTTGGCGATTGGGTATTCGAGATTCCGCAACCACCCGCAAAGGAGTGCTGGAGGTCGGACGCCACGCCGAGCCAGGATTTTTCTCTGCAAGTGGAGATCGTGGAAGCCGATCAAGACGGCGCCGACCTCGTAGTTGGTCTCAATATTCGTGGCGACGGGCGCCAAGACATCATCTCCTTCGTCGAAGCCTCCGGCGCTGCGCCAAATGCGTTCGTTTTCATGTCGCCACCAAGTCAGGGGGCCCAATCCATTGGCGGCGACGCCGACGCTGTTGCGATGGCACGCGCGGTCAGAGAGCGGCTCGGCGAGATGTTGAAAGCGCGTCGGCTGCAGATGACGCGCCTCTTCTACTTCGGACCCTTCGCCCTTTCTGTACTTCTAGGACAGCAGCTTACGTCTATTGGACGCGTTCAATTGTTCGAATATCAAGACCCGGGCTATGTGCCGAGCTGCCTCTTGCGCACCTAAGCGCGAACTATCTGTCATCTCTGCCGCGCTCGCTCGTTCATTATTTTCAGGCGTTAGTGGGTAAGGCCACAAATGTCCGACTTCGGCGAACTCAGGCAGTTCCACGGCTTGTGAATAACGGCAGGCGCGGCTGGCTCCTGCTGTTCCATGGTCTCAGAAATCGATGTCAGAAGAGATCTCCTATGCATCGTCCAAATCAACGCAGAGATATTGGAACGTGTTTTCAAGTTTTATGTGGCCGAGCAGGAGCTGCACGGCCCTTAGATTGAGCGTCAGCTGCTCTACGACATGAGCTATGGGTGCAGCCTCCGAAGGGGAACAGGTCAATCATCGAATCTAGGTGCTCGACCAAACGCGTTTCCGAAAGCCATTGTCCTCATCTCTCATCGCCGTAGCATTTCCCCGGACAACGACACTGGAGCCTGTGCGCGCCCGCCGGATCATGCGCCTCAAGCGACGAGGCGCTTTGCAGATTTACCTGCAGGAGTCGTTCCGATATGCCCGCGGGGGAGAGGTCGGCTCTCCCATGGAGACCACGTCACCTCGAGACGACATTGCAGGCCCCGCGCATCAAGCATTTGCAACGCCGCAATCGCACCTACTACCTCCGGCTTCCGGTTCCCCTCGATCTCCGGGCCGCCTTCGCCCGCCGCGAACTGAACTACTCGTTGCGCACCACGTGCGCCGAACGCGCCGCCGGACTCGCGCTCGCGGGCACGCTCGCGTTCCGAAGAATGTGCGATACAATTCGCACCATGACTGTGATCGACCAAGCCGGCATCCGCGATCTCGTACGCCGATTTCATGCCGAACGCGTCGCGCAGGCGCGCCCGCCCGCGCCGCATGACGGTTCGCGCCTCGAACGTACTCGCGCTTGGGCTGAGGACGCCGTCGAGGGGCGCATCGACAAGCTTGAGACGCTGGTGCGCGAAGAAAGTTTCGACATCGTCCTCGACGACGACAAGGACGAGGCGGCGGTAGAGGTCAGAACACATGCGACGCGGCTCGCGGCGACCGCCGACATTGCGTTTGACAAGCTCAACGAGGTCGACCGCCTGGCTCTGATGTCCGGCGTGGCGCGCGCGCTGGTCGAGGAGCACCGCCTGTTTCTGCATCAACTGAGCGACCGCCTTGCGCCGTATACGCCGCGCGACGCTTTGTTTGCCGCGCTCAACGCCACACGGCCCGCCGAGGCGCTGTCGACGTCCGCCGAAGACGTTTCCCTCAGAGACGCTATCGACGCCTTCGTCACCGCGCACAAGGGCGTGGCGTGGTCGCCCAAGACGCTAGTCGACTACGAACGCGTCATGCGCTGGATGACGGAGCACTTCGGCGCCGACGCCGGCGTGGCCTCGATCACGCAGGAGCAGGTCCGTGATTGGCGCGACAAACTGGTCGCCATGCGCAAGCACGCCCCGCCCGGCGCGCATTTCTCGGGGCTGCAGACGTCGGACGCCAAGAAGCATGTTAGTCGCGTCACGGCCGCAAAGCACTTCGGATTTTCGTCCTCGGCGTTCCGGTGGTGGGCGCGAGAAGGCTATATCGCCGCGTCGCCGGTCGGCGGGATCACCGTGAAGATGTCAAAGGCGAACGCGGCGACGTCGCGCACGCCGTTCACGCCCGCCGAACTGGAGGGGCTGTTCACGTCACCGATCTACGTTGGCTGCGCCGGTCGGCAGCGACGCACGACGCCGGGCACGAAAATCTACAGGGACGATTTCTACTGGGTGCCGATTATCGGCGCCCTGTCAGGCATGCGGCTCGGCGAAATCGTTCAACTGGGGCTCGGCGACGTCGTGGTCGAGGGCGATGCCCCGCACTTCGACATTCGCGCCGATGTGGCGACCAAGGCCACGGTGAAGTCGAAGGCAGGGTGGCGCACCGTGCCTATGCATCGACG
Source organism: Alphaproteobacteria bacterium (assembly GCA_021776705.1). GTDB lineage: Bacteria > Pseudomonadota > Alphaproteobacteria > Caulobacterales > Maricaulaceae > JAJFFL01. The sequence continues at coordinate 17,058 of JAJFFL010000170.1, read as the reverse complement.
CCTCATCGAGCTAGGCCTGCTTGAGTTTGTCGGCGAGCGACAAGCGGCGAAGAAAGACGCGCGCCTGTTCCATCTCATCCGCTACGGCAGCGACGGCTCGCCAAGTGGGGAGTACTCGAGGTGGTTTGCGCGTCGCCTCGCGCAACTCGGCCTCAAACGCCCGGGTCTCGTGTTTCACTCGTTCCGACACGGCTTCATCGACGCGCTGCGCGAGGTCAACTGCCCGGGATACGTATTGAAGGCGATCGTCGGCCACGAACAAGGCGGCGTTACGGACGGATACGGGCAAGGCGCGACCCTCAAGCAGAAGAGGGAGTGGGTCGACAAGATCGACCTGCTCGAAGGGCTTCCTCCCGCTAATTGAGCCTATCGTCAGATCAGATCGTTGCGGCCACTCGCGTGAGCGTAGTCATCGCAAGGTTCGAGCACATGTGTGCACCGCGTGAGTATTCACCTAGTGCACATGTGTGCACTGCGTGAGTATTCACCTAGTGCACACATGTGCACACGCCATCTGACCAAGATTAAGAGCCTAGTTATCCACAGCCTATCTTTGCAATACCTATTGACTGTTTCTAAGTGTCGGTGCTCTTTGTTCGCGAGCGTGAGTTGGCGATTGTTGTTCGCGTCGACGTAGCGATTGGCTTGACCAAGGAGGGTCGCATGGCCTTCTCGATCAGGTTCGCGCTATTTGGCGCGAGTTGGATCGCGCTTCCGTCGACCCGGACTCATTCGCCTCGAAATTGGAGGCGTAGACGAGTCAGATGCGTACCGGTCAAGACAGAGTTCTCAGTCGACAGGAAGCGGCCGAGTACCTCGGCTTCAGACCCGCCACGCTGGCGCGTTGGGCCTGGCGCAAGACGGGACCCCGGTTCCACGTCGTCGGCCGACGTGCCCGCCATGCCCCTGAAGATCTGAACGCCTTCGTCGAAGACGGCGAGCGCCATCCTAGCGGCGGCGCCGGTCCCCGCGAAAGGAGCAAGTGATGGCGGTTCACATCATCAAGAAGCCCGCGGTCGGAAATCGTCGCCAGCGACGCAAGGCCGAGACGTGGGTGCCCGAACTCGAGCGCATGAGCCACGACGTTAAGAGGGCCGTACTCAAGATGGCGGCGTCGCTTGACGAACCGGCCGCCCAGGCCGATCCGGCGAACGTGCCGGCGTCACCCTCCGATGTTGGCCAACTTCTGCGCCGGACGGCGGAATACATGAAGCTGCTGCGGCGCATCAGCGAAGCTGCGCTGCAAGGCGACGACAAGCGCCTACGATCACTGATCGTCAAATCCCTCACAAGCTGCAACGCCAAGATCGCCGCCTTGGTTCGCGTGCACGCGCGCAACAACGCGCGCCGGACACTAAACGCCTTGCGCCAGGAGTCGGACGAAATTGATCTGACTCAGCCCTGCCTCGAACCCGTTCGCGTCTGGTGGAAAAAAAAGCCGAACGGCGGCCATCGGCCGATCGGCGAGTCGGGACCCATTCGTTTCGCAATGCAGCTGATGTTGCGAGACGTCCTCGTCGCGGCCGGCGAGGACAATCCTCACGAGTTCGCCTGCCGGAGGCGCGGGCCGCACAAGGCGGCCGATTTCATCGCTGCCAATATCAGGTCCGGCGTGCGCTACTGGGCGACCCTCGACATCACAAACTGCTTTCCGTCCGTGAAGCCTGAGCACCTAAAGGACATGTTCCCCATTGACCACGCCATGTTGGTCCATGCGGCGTTCATCCCTGAGGGCGCACCCCTTACCCCTCTCCCGGGTGCAACCGGGGGAGGTTCGAGCGCAACAGCGGTCCGGCATGGGCTGCCGCAGGGTTCGCCTGTCTCTCCCAAACTCGCAAGTGGGCTGATCGGACGGCTCCTTCGTAGCCTCGAAGGAGACTATCGGGTGATTTGTTACGGTGACAACATCGCCCTCGGCGCGGAGGCGCAGGGAGAGGTCGAAACAGGCGTCCACACCCTTGGTGAACGGCTGGCCCTACTTGATGCCGGGCCGCTTGCGCTTGGAAAGATAGAGCTTTTCGAAGCCGACTCGTATGTCGACTTCATGCAGTTCCGCATCGGCGCCATGTGGTCGGAAGGCGAATTCGTCGACGACACCTATCGTCGGCCTTCCGGGGAGGCCTTCGAGCGCCGTCGACGGCGCATGTGCGAACGCCTCCGACGGTTTCCCGACGACACACCGAGGGAAGTTATCGAGAAGGCGCTTGCCGACTACGACTTCGCCTGGATGCGGTCGATGAAATGGCCGAACCTGCAGCTGGGTCCATCGCACGCCGCGAACATCCTCGACCTCCTTGCGGCGCAACGCGATGCGTTGATCCGAGAGATTTTTGACTATGGACTGCCCGACGAAATCGCGGGGAAGCTGTGATCCCAAGTGGGTCCAAACGATCTGACTTCAGCCCCTGGGGAAGGAACGAACATGGATGACTCAACACCGCCGCCGCTCGAGACCGCCGGCGTCTTGGACCCCGAAGAATCCGGGGTATTCGAGTTTCTTGTTCAAGCGCTCTTGAGGAGCTTCTTGGACCATAGCTACTGGGACGTTGAAAAGGTCGGATGCGCCGTCGCGTTCATTCAAGGCGTCCCCACGGTCAGGTTTGATACCGAAGGTTTTGATTGCGGCTTCGTGTCCTTCTGGCTTGAGGCCAACGATCCCGAGAGCCGTGAACACGATGATCGTTTCGGCTATGTTGAATTCTGTCGAGATGAAATCGTTGAAGCAATGAACGCTGATCGCGAAGGCCATCTGCGTCACCCCGTATTGCTGTGGTTGTCCATGGTATCGGAAACGTACAGGGCGGTCCGATGGTCCTTGCCAACTGACGTGTTGGTTGGACTGGTTGAACAAACCCCCAGGAGACAAACCAGTTACTAGTTGTCGGGGATCGGCCATGGCCTGGTGGAGCCTGTTCACCCCGTCGCGCGGCCATCATGAGGTTCACCCTGAGACGGCGCGGAGAAATGCTCGATCACTGGCCAGCCGCCCGAACAACTTGAACGTGGATAGGTGCGGGAGCTCAACGATTCGGCCGCCGTTGAACTCAAACTGATCGATGGTCTGCGCGCCCCATCTTGCCTCGACGGCGCCCGCCGGCTTCGCCCCCAGCAGGTCGGCGATCTCCCGCCCCACGACGTTCTTGCCGACGCACACGACAATCGAAGGCGCGTGGCGGTCAAACACTCCGCGCCACAGGAGGCGGGCGAACGCGACGGCTTCCTTGTGTCGCGGCAGCGCCGACCATCGCGGACTTCGAAACGGCACGTATACGGCGCTGAGCGCGCCGTCGGGCTCCACGCCGAGCAGGTCAAACATGATCTGCACTTGCCGTTGAAGGACGTGCGTGCCTGGCGCGCGCTTGCCCCAAGCTTGCGTCACGTAGGCGTTCCCGTCCTCGTAGGACCACTGCGGGCCCTCGTAGTTTTCACCGCCGGGGTTCAGCGTGATCAGGGCCACGTCGGCCGTACGCAAGGTGCGCTCGGGCGAGTACAGGAACTTCCACCCCAACCGACAGCCGAGCCGGTCATGCTCGCGTTGGATGTCGTCGGCGTTCAACATGGCGGGTATCCCGGTCGCACCACCAATGGCTGTCGGTGAAGCCACGCCGGGTCGTCGATCCATCCCGTCCGCAACAGCGCGGCCGCGAGCAGGTTGAACGCGGGTTGGTCCAGGGCCGCGGACGCCCATGCCTTCGCGCCGGCGTACATGTCGGCGAAGGCTATGGCGGCCTCGTGCGCGTCCCCGGCATGGGTGCCGTCTGTCGCCTTGCCGGCTCCGCTGACGAAGGCCTCGAAGAAGTAGACCTCGTCCCGCCCCAGTCGCGGCTTCTCGCGGCCCATGACGGCGCGCCGCGGTCCCAACCGCCTGGCAAGCCCCGTCAGCGTGTAAGGCACGATCACGGTCGCCTGGGCGAGCACGAGGGCCCCGGGCCCGCCGCTCCATGCCGGGTTCTCCTTGGCACCGTCGGAAGTCGGACGACCCTGCGTCAGTGTGTCGGCGCGATCTCGAAGCGGCACGAACATCGGAGCCTCGAAGCCGACCGCCAGCGGCCTCGCAGCGGCGGCCTCGGCGGATCGGGCGATGAAGTCATCCAGCTTGTCGCCACGGCCGAGGCTCTCCTTGGTGAAGGCGTCGACCAACGCCCAACCTAGGTTGGTTCGAGGCGCGCCGACGTCGATGACGCCGACTACAGGATGTTCGGCCTGGTTCATGTCGTTCCGGCAGTGTCCGCCATGAGGCCAAGCGTAGTCGACTCTGGGCCGCGCTTACTGTCGGGACGCGGCGATCCAATCATCTGCAACAGCCTCGAACTTGTCGGCTACCGCCTTGTCGGCGAGTCGACTCATCGGAAAGGCGGGGTGACCATTGGCGTTCTGGTTGCTTAGCGGTCCAACGGCATCGTCGAAGCGCCGAACGAACATTGCCCGCACTGCAGGGTCTTTTAGCCCTGGCCTGGTCGTCAGAAATCCGAAGTTGATTTCGACGCGACCATTTTTGTCCAGCTGGAACGGATAGCGCCGATTGCCGTCAGGCGACGTGACCTCGACGTAGTAGGACTTCTGGCTCCTGACGGAGTCGACTTCAGCGCCGCGACTCCTCAACAGCGCAACCAGCGATTTGAAGGCTTCGACCGTCTGTTCGCCGTGTGGGCTCAAATGCCTTTCGATCCACTCGTTTTCGGTGATCGGAGGTGGTGCCTCGGCCCGCCCTGCCTTGTCTTGAGTTCGGGCCGTCTGGCCAATGATGCGGGGCGCCAATGTTCGAGCGCCGGTCTCGCTTTCGTAATAGCGAAGCTCCACCGCAATGACTTCGGCCGTCATCTGTTCGTTGAGGAACTCGACGATGCGAGCGAGTTCGCGCGGTATCTCGTCTGCGACGAAGACAAGTCTCATCGTGCCGGCGCGAAAGTTGGCGTCGACCTTAGACCAGAACCCTTCAACTCCATCCGGTTCCGACAAGAATGCAGCAAGTTTTTCTTCGGGGTCGATGTCGTCGCGAAGGCAGGTTTCTGTGAAGGCGAGTTCCGTCGCGCCGTCGCGCCAATAGGCTGCGCCGTTGGCAGCGTAATCGAGCAGCTGTCCGACGACTTCGCGGCGCAAGCGCGTGTCTGCGGCCCGCTTGATTTCGACGAGTACGGGGACGCCGTCGCGCGTGACGAATAGGTGATCCAGCGACCAACGTCCCCCTCCGTCCTCTCGGTCCGAGATCGGCTGTTCGCGTTGTATCAGCAAGAGCCCACCTTCGGCATCTCCGATGATGTCAGGGAAGCGAGCTACGAGTTCTTGAAGCGAGTCTTCGTTCGGCGGCGCCGCTGGCCGCATCGGCACGAGTTCGCCGTCCGAGGTTTCAACATAGATCGGTGTTCGCATTGCGGACGCCCCTACGAAGGTGATCTCGCAATTGAGCATATCTGGTCTCGGCCATGATCGTTCAAAATCGTTCGTATTTGACGCCTCGGCCTCGACGCCACGCCTTCTAGCTTGCCACCGACTCCGCAGCGACTCAAAACGGGTGTCAAAACCCCGAGCGGTCAAAACTCCGCTCAAGGACGTTTTTGGAGGCGCTCATGAAGATCGGATACGCGAGAGTGTCGACGGTCGAGCAAAACCACGACTTGCAGATCGCCGCCTTATCGGAAGAAGGCTGCGAGAAGATATTCACCGAGACGGCTTCGGGCGCGAAGAAGGATCGGCCCGTACTCGCCGAGGCGCTCAAGTTTGCGCGTGAATGCGACACGTTGGTGGTCTGGAAGCTCGACCGCCTCGCCCGATCCCTCAAGCAGCTGCTCGAGACCATTGAACTCCTCGAGGAGCGCGGCGTCGAATTCAGCAGCATCACCGAGCAGCTCGACACGTCGACGTCCGGCGGCAAGCTTGTCTTTTCGATCTTCGGGTCGATCGCCGAGTTCGAGCGCAACCTCATCGCCGAACGCACGCGCGCAGGCCTCGCCCAGGCTAAGGCCAAGGGTCGGGTCGGCGGCCGCCCCAAATCGCTCACCGACGACGCTGTAAGGGCCGCTGAGGGCCTCTTAAAGACGTGTACGGTGAAGGAGACAGCCGAACGCCTCGGCGTGTCCGTCAGCACCTTGCGCCGTCACGTGCCGCGGGAAGCGTTCGAAACTCGGATAGCGATCTGAGGTGCAAGTTACACCTCGGCTATACCTCAGGCAGGTGCGCACACATCTGCATGCCGAGTCATCTCAACGGATTTCGCGGGCGTAGAAAATTACGCGTTGCTGCCGCTTCGCGCACCTCGCTGCACCTCGTCGAGGTGCAATCAGCGGCCCAAGAGCGCGGGCGCACGCCAAGTGGGTCTCTGCACCGCTGGCGTCATCAACCTCCGCCGCGCACCTCGTCGCAAGCTGTCGTGTAGGCTTCGATGGCCGGTGTCACATTGCCAAGTTCGATGGTGACCGGAACCTCGCCGGGCAACCGAAACACGAGTTGGTCGCTGCTGGCGATCCCGGCGCGAAACGTCGCCACAAGGCGCGGATTCTCGGTGACGCCCGCGTCATAGTTCGAGGTAGGTTCAAGCATCGCACGTCCGGGCTCGCGCCCGTCGAACCGATAATCGGCGTGAAACACCTCAAGGTGCACGCCATGGCCTGACAACGCGACAACCTCCCTGCGTGCTTCGCATCGCAGAGACACCGAGTTGCTTGCGCGTTCGGGGCTTTCGGAAATCAAAAGCGTGACGCGCCGGGTGTCGGTGAACGGGTCGAGATCGTCGAGCAACGTCGCGCGCCCCCAGTTTTGAGCGCTGGGCTCGTATCCAGCCGGGAGTGGAGCGGGCGGTTTCTGTATCGCTTCACCGTCGACGTATATGCAGCCGCCCGACACCATCGAAACAAGCACCAACCACCGCATGTTCACCCCTGTCGCCAACCCGTTGTTCAACGCCGACTTCGACAGAAAATAAGATCATAACTCTTAGTACGTGTATAGCTAAGAGCCTGCATCCCTGTCGCGTGCCGATCCTGATCCCTAGTCAGGGTTCAAGGAGCGCCGCCCGTGACGAGTTTGCGAGAGACGTTCGCCCGCGAGCTGCAAAAGCGGCGGCGAGACGCCGACATCACCCAAGCAGAGTTGGCGGAGGCGGTCGACAAGTCCGTGGACATGATCTCGCGGCTGGAACGCGCCACCATCGGTCCATCGTTCGACACCCTCGAAGCGCTCGCATACGCCCTCGGCGTTCACCCGTCGGTGTTGTTGGGCGGAAGGCCCGCCAACCCCACGCCAGTCGACAAGAAGGCGGCGCGGGTGATCAAAATGGTGCTTGACGCTGACGCAAAGCGCCTGGCGCAGATCGAACGCGTCATTATGGCGCTCGACGAATAGCTGAAAACCATCGTGACAATCCCGTGCACGCCGCCCCTCGGGAAAGGGCGTTTTGTCACGAAATCGGCGGCGAGTTCGCCGCGTTGTCACGGATTCAAGGGTGGTTGGTGACATCGCTTCACGTTGCCATGACGGCAAATCTCGAGGCGGCGGTTGATGATCGGCGGAATGCGGCGGGATTTTTTGGGGTGTCCACGTGAAGGCCGGATTTTGTCACGGGTTCGCACTCGGCACTCCAGTGATTGATACAAACAGGGTGCCTGATAACGTACGGCTGTAGGCACTCGTGGGGGTTCTGGCGTGCGTGATCGACCATACAGCGTGCTCGGACCTTTTGTGGTCCCACATGGCGGCGACAAATTTATCGATACGCACGAGTTGAAAGATTTTTGGGACGAGCCGGAACGCAAGCGGGAAGAGATCAAGACAGCACATGGCGTCTACGTGTTCGCCATGCGCGCATCTAAAGGATACACGCCGTGGTACGTGGGTAAGGCCACCGGTAGCAAAGGCTTCAGTCAGGAGGTGTTCGCTCCCGGCAAGCTCCAGCACTACAATCGCGTGCTGCGAAACTACAAGAGCGGCACGCCGGTCATGTTCCTGGTGTATCCGGTGACGCCCAAGCACAACAAAATCCGAAAGGCTCCGGCCCGCGAAGTGGAGTGGGTGGAACGCCACCTCATCACGGTCGCGGTGGAAGCCAACCCGAAACTGCGCAACAGTCACGGTACCGCGTTTCAGCGCGAGATCAGAATTCCTGGAGTCTTGAACGCCGGTGCGCGCGGAAACGAACTCTACCACTTCCTCCGCACGCTGAACCGTTGGACGCGGACGCCGCCGCCTACGCCGGACACGGTCGTGGCTTCCGTCGAGGCTGTGCCTGAACCTCCCGAACGCGATGCGGAAGAAGCGGAAGAAATCGCCGCGGTGCCGGACGAGAACTCAATCCCGTTGATGCGGTTCTTGTTCGGCGAGTCGATTGCGGATTGGCTGGCGAAATCCAACGGTCGGGAGCGTGGCTAGGCACCTAGCGCGAGCCCTTCAGCCGTCTACCACTCACGTTTCCGCCTCCCGCACTTGGGTGATGGAATAGACAATTTCCTTCAGCCTCGATTACCGCAGTTCGATCATCAACGGGCAATGATCCGAGGGAAGTTTGCCGTCGGCGCGGACGATGTCGAACGTGACCTCTTGGAACGAACCGGCGACGAACTTCGAGGCTGCGTTCTCGCCCAATATGATGTGATCGATGAATTGCGAGTACCGTGGATCGCATTGCGCGCCCACGCCTTCGTTTGGACGAAATAGGTCGGCGCCTGCAGGTTCGCCGTCGTCCAACTCTTCCCATTCCTGATCGTCAGGATCGTCATAGCGCCGATTGAAGTCGCCGAGCACGGCGAAGGCCACGCCTTCGGCGGCCCGAGCGTCGATCCATGCCTCCAGTGGGGCCGTCTGTGCCAGGCGCGTGTCGCAGTGAGCGCCTTCACGGAAGCTGGTCGGCGAAAAGCAGTACGACTTGAGATGGACGCTCAGCAGCCGCAACGGCGCGCCGTCGTGTTCAATCTCGATCTCGACGCCCCACCTCAAGTCGTCGCGTCCCGCGATATCGAGTTCGCGCACGTCAGGATACCGGGAGTAGGGGACGCCGTGCCTTATAGCGAAACCGGTTCGGATTTGACCGTCTGATCCTTCCCGGCGCTTGGAGAGCTCAATGACGTATTCGTCGGGATCGAAGACCCGATGCGCGGCGGCGACGTTCTCCACCTCCTGCAAGGCGACGACGTCGGCGTCCAACTCCATCGCTTGGAGTTGAAGCAGCGCGTAGTCGCCGTCGATGCGCGGCGTCGGTTGCTCGCCGTTCTCGTCGCGGAGGTTCTCGAGGTTCCACGTCGCGAGGCGAAGAGGGGACAGGCTATCTTCGCCGACGAGGAAAAAGGTCGAGAACGCGGCGACTAGCGTTGGCGTGAACATGTGTGCAAACAGGCGGCACACTAGGCGTCGGGTCAATTGGCCTATCCCCAGGCATGCGTCGACTGGAAGGGACGGGGCGAAAGTCGCCTGCCGAACCGCCGGTTCTGACGTTCGCGTTGGACCACGTTGATGGGGCTGACTACGACCGTCGTGACACGACCAATCTGGCCTACAAACGAGCGGAAAATTCACACGCGCCGTTTCGACGACGAGAACGCGCAATGGCGAGGATTCGCGGCATCAAGGGCCTGCAGAAATTCTCATCAAGCCACGCCTCGCTGCACACTCTCCTCAACTTCGACCGTCATTTGTATTCATGACACATAGTCAAGTCAGCTCGCGACATCGCGCTTGGGCAATGGCGTGAGTTGGGGATCGACTAGAATCGCGTCAAACTATCTTTGCGCATCCGCAGAGGCTCCTTTGAGAACGCCCACGACAGGTCGTTAGGTCACCTTGGTTCGGCTGCGTTGCGGTGAATCCGCCCCAAAGCTACTTCCGTTTTTAGGATAGCGGACCGACGCCAAAGAAACCAAGCGGCGGGAATCACCACAAGCGCCAGCACGGTCGCGCTAATCATGCCGCCGATCATCGGCGCTGCGATGCGGCGCATGACTTCTGCGCCAGTGCCGTGGCCATACATGATCGGCGCGAGCCCAGCGACGATCACCGTGAACGTCATCATGATGGGTCGCAGGCGGCGGAGCGCGCCCCGGCCGATCGCCTCGCGCAAGCCTTCCGCATCGAGCGCGCGGCCGTCCTTATCCGCGGCGGCCTGCGCAGCGGCGAGTTCTTGACGCAGGTACATGATCATCAACACGCCGATCTCCACAGCGACGCCCGCAAGCGCGATGAAACCGACAGCGACCGCGACCGACATGTTGAAACCGAGAATGTCCATGAGCCAGAGCCCGCCTACGAGCGCGAAGGGCAGAGTGCCCATGATGATCATCACGTCGGCCGGGTCTTTGAAGTTCAAGAACAACAGCAGCATGATGATCGCGATAACAACGGGGCCGACAAGAAGGAAGCGCTCTTGGGCGCGCTCCATGTACTCGTATTGACCCGACCAGGCGATTGAGTAGCCGGCTGGAAGCTCGACGTTCTCGGCTACGTTGCGTTTCGCCTCCTGAACATAGGTCCCAATGTCGCGACCGGCGACGTCGACGTAGACCCAGCCATTGAGCCGTGCGTTCTCGCTACGAATCATGCCCGGACCGTTGGCGATCTCGACCGACGCGATCCGGCCGAGCGGGACGATTGCGCCGCGCGCGGTGACAATCGGCAGGGCGCGCAGTCGCTCGGGCGAATCGCGCACGTCACGCGGATAGCGCAGGTTGATCGGATAGCGCTCGAGGCCTTCGACGCTCTCGCCGACAGTCATGCCGCCGATGGCCGTGCCCACGACGTCATGCACGTCTGCGATATTGAGTCCGTAACGAGCGGCGGCCAGACGATCGACATCGACATCTATGAACCGCCCGCCGGTCACACGCTCGGCGTATACTGAAGCGGTGCCGGGAACGTCGGCCAGCACGTCTTCAATCCTCCGGCCCAAAGTGTCGATCACATCGAGGTCCGGACCAGCGATCTTGATTCCGACCGGGGTCTTGATGCCCGTTGCGAGCATATCGAGCCGGTTCTTGATCGGCATGATCCAAACGTTCGTCAGACTGGGAATCTGAACCAAGCGACTGAGCTCTTCCTTTAGGAGTTCAGTCGTCATGCCGTCGCGCCATTCTTCGCGCGGCCGGAGCTGAATGACGGTTTCGATCATGGACAGCGGCGCGGGGTCGGTCGCGGTTTCCGCGCGTCCCGCCTTTCCGTGCACCGTGGCGACCTCAGGCACGGAAGCGATGAGCTTGTTGGTCTGCTGAAGGACTTGAGACATCTTGCCCGCTGAAATTGCCGGATAGGCGCTCGGCATGTAAAGCAGGTCGCCTTCGTCGAGGTCGGGCATGAACTCCCCGCCGAGCCGGGCGGCGGGAACAATCGCGCTCGCCAAAATTAGACCCGCGACGACAAGCGTCGCGACGGGGCGACGCAGCGCTAAACCGATCACTGGCCTGTAGGCGGCCGAGAGAACCCGGTTGATCGGATTCCTGTGCTCTGGCGCGATGCGGCCGCGGACAAGAAGCCCGATCAAAACCGGCACAAGCGTCACCGATAACGCCGTCGCCGCAGCCATGGCGTAAGTCTTGGTGAACGCGAGCGGGCGGAAGAGGCGGCCTTCTTGCGCCTCGAGCACGAAAATCGGCGTGAAGCTCAGCGTGATGATCAGCAGTGAGAAAAACAATGCAGGGCCGACTTCGACGCAGGCGTCAGCGATGACCCGCCAACGGTCGCGTGGCGATCCTCCCGCCTCTTCGAGACGCTTGTGAACATTCTCGATCATCACGATCGTTGCGTCGACCATGGCGCCGATGGCGATAGCGATGCCCCCCAATGACATGATGTTGGCGTTGATGCCTTGCGCGTTCATGACGATGAAAGCGGCGAGAACGCCGAGCGGAAGCGAGATCGCCACGACAAGCGCCGAACGAAGGTGAAAGAGAAACAACGCGCACACGAGCGCGACGATCAAGAATTCTTCGATCAATTTGTTCCTGAGAGTCGCGACGGCGCGCTCGATGAGGCCTGAGCGGTCGTACGTCGTTACAATTTCGATCCCATCCGGCAGGCCTGATTGAAGCGCGGCAAGTTTTGCTTTGACTCCATCAATTGTCGCGAGCGCGTTTTCGCCCCAGCGCATGATGACGACGCCGCCGACGGCTTCGCCTTCGCCGTTCAATTCGCTAATCCCGCGCCGTAGCTCTGGACCAATTCGAACATCGGCCACATCGCGCAACAAAAGCGGCGTACCCTGATCGGAGACGCGAAGCGGAATCGCCTCAAGGTCGGCGACAGACTTCACGTAGCCGCTGGCGCGGATCATGTATTCCGCCTCGGCCATCTCGACGACGCGTCCGCCCGTCTCTTGGTTGCCGCGCTCGATAGCGTGGCGCACATCGGATAGCGGCAGATTGAACGCGCGCAGCCGATTTGGATCGACGACGACCTGATACTGCCGCTCCATGCCGCCGATGGTCGCGACCTCCGCCACGCCTTCGACGGTCTGCAGTTCAAATTTCAGGAACCAATCTTGAATGGCGCGCAAGTCGGCGAGATCGCGCTGCCCGGTTCGATCGACAAGCGCATATTGAAAAACCCAACCGACGCCCGTCGCGTCCGGGCCAAGCGCTGATTTGGCGGCATCAGGCAAACGCGGCGAGACTTGGCTGAGATATTCCAGGACACGCGAGCGCGCCCAGTACAGGTCCGTCCCGTCCTCGAAGATGATGTAAACGTACGAATCGTTGAAGAACGAATAGCCGCGGACGGTGACAGCGCCGGGAACGGCGAGCAATGCCGTCGCGAGTGGGTAGGTCACCTGATCTTCAACGACTTGCGGCGCCTGCCCAGGGTAGCTGGTCTTTACGATCACCTGGACGTCGGAGAGGTCTGGGATGGCGTCAAGCGGAGTCGATCGCAACGACACCACGCCAGCGCCGGCAAGCAGCAGCGCGAGGACGATCACAAGAAAGCGATTGGTTATCGACCAACGGATGAGCGCGGAAATCATGGAACGTCTCCTTGATCACCCGCGATTTCCGTAGGATCGGCAGCAACTATCTCGAAACCCGACTCCGCCCTTCGGAGCGCAAAGCGCACCTGCGAGCCCACTTGAAACGCTTCGAGCGGCAGTTCGTCGGCGAGGGCGAACGCCATGGTCATCGCGGGCCAATCGAGTTCCGGTACCGGGTCGTGATCGAGCGTGACTTGGCGAGCCTTCGGGTCGAGCGCGGTCACGCGCCCTAAGGCGACGACTAGGCCTTCATCCTTGCCGCCGGTATCGGTTTTCTCGGACTGCGCCAGTCGCAAAAGCGCGGCGTCGAGGCTCGCTTCGGAGTCGATTAGGAATTGGCCGGAGACGACAAGACGCTCACCCGCCGAGAGACCGGCAAGGATCTCGACGTCGTCGCCGCTTTCTAGGCCAGGTACGACCTCGGCCGGTCGGAAGCGGCCGTCGCCAAGCGCCAAAATTACCCGCGCGGAGTCTTGAGTACGTATGAGCGCTGTCCGTGGAATGTGCACGGCGTTGCTTATCGGCGCAGCGTCGATCGCGACCTCAGCGTACATGTTCGGCTTTAGCATCCCGTCGAGATTGTCGAACGCCAATCGCAGTCGGACCGTTCGGCTGATCGGATCGACGGTGGGATAGACGTAGTCGACGACGCCTTCCCAGGTCCTGCCGGGCGCGAACGCGAGGCGCAACGTCGCCGATTGGCCGGTCTCGACCCAGGCCGCGTCGTCTTCATAGACCTCGACCATCACCCACACGGATGACAGGTCCGCGAGATCCATGATCATCGAGTCCGGCTCGACGTACATCCCCTCGCGTACGCCGAGCTTAAGCACGGTGCCTGGGTGATGGGCGCGCACGTCGGTGAGTTGGCTGACTTCGCTGTTCGCCGCCAACGCGTCAATCTGCAGGATGTTCATTCCAAGTGCGGCAAGGCGGTCGCGTGCGGCGCGGAGCAACGCGGCATTGCTCTGATTCTTAATTTGAAGAAACTCGGCCTGGGCGTTGACAAGGTCTGGTGAATAGAGCCGGAAGAGCACGTCGCCCGCGTCGACCCTCGCCCCTTCGGTCCGGACCAAAAGCTCCTCGATCCAACCGGCCGAACGCACGTGCACGTGACCGACCGTGTCGTCGTTTGGGACTACGAAACCCACAGTCTGGATTCGTCTGCTGAACTTGCCTTGCTCGACGAGCGCCGTGCGCACGCCGATGTTGTTGGTCACTGTCGGGTCGATCCGGATCGACGGCTCACCGCCGATCGAGCTGGGTTCTTCGCCGACATAGACCGGAACGAGATCCATTCCCATGGGAGACCTGCCGGGTTCGTCGCGGCGATAGTTGGGGTCCATCGGCGCTACCCAGTAGGCGATCTCTCGGCCGGTCGCGGAGTCTCCAAGGGCGTTCTCAGGTCCGGGGGACAAGACGCGCGCCGCGGTGAAGCCGACGCCAACGCCTACGGCGAGCAAAAGCGCGAGAGTGGCTATACGAGCGGCGCTCATTGGAAATCCCCGAAGAGGTAGTCGATGTGGTTCCACGCCTTGGCCTGAGAGATGCGCAGATCGAGAAGGACGAGCTCCGAATCGAGTTCGGCGAGTTGAGCGCGGATGACTTCGGGAAAGTCGGTCCTACCGTTGGCGTAGCTCGAGACCGAAGCTTTGGCCGTCTCGTTTGCGCGCTTGATTACGGCATCCTGATAGAGTGAGACGCGCTCGCCCAATCGAACCCAATCGGCATAAGAGCGTTCGAGTTCAGATTTCAGATCGAGCAACATCGCCGCACGGTCGAGCCGCTGTGCGCTGCTTTGGCGCACCGCCGCAGATCGCCGGCGGTCTTGTCTGCTTTCCGCAAATAGGGGCAGCGATACCGTCACGCCGATGCTTGCAAGATCGGCGCGCCCGCCGCCGCGAAACCCGTAACCCCCTTCAAGCGCCCAGGTCGGTCGATAAGCTTGCTCGGCGAGCGTCACGTCGTGGTCGGCGACCGCTATTTTCGCGTCTTCGAGGTGCACGGCGGGATGCTTGGTGAGCGTGTTCACCATGTCGCCCAGATCCCGCGGCGTCGCAAATTTCGGGAATTCGGCGGGGAGAGGGCGCGCCGCATCGGGTCCAAGGTATCGCGCAAGGTCGGCGCGCGCCGCATCGCCCCGCCGAGAAAGCTCAGCGAGCCGATCGTCGAGCAGCGATAGCTCGAGTTCGGCGCGAAGCACGTTTTGAGCGTTCAGCCGGCCAGCGCCGAAGCTCGCCGCAAGGGACCCGATCAATTCGCGGACGACGCGGTGATTGTCCTCGACGAGGCGCGCCCCGGCGGACGCCGCATAAAGGTCAAGCCATGTCATGCGCACATCGCGCTCGATTTCGCGCAACGCCAACTCTCTGCCGGCGCGCGCAGCGGCCGCCTCGGCGCGTCGACGCTCGCCGCGAACCGCAAGCGTTCGACCCGCTGGAAATTCTTGCCGCAGGCCCGCGAGGACTTGGGTCATCGCTTCCTGATCGTATCGAAAGGAGTCGGTCGGAAAATTGCTGAGCGAGCCGCGCAGCGTCGGGTCCGGAAGCTGAGCGTCCGCCACCGCGAGTTCTTCCAGCGCATCGGCGTGTGCGTCGAACCGCGCAAGCGCCGGATCGTCCGCCGATACTGCTATTTGCACCGCTTCGGCGAGGCTCAGCGGCGCGCCGCTATCCTGGGCGTGCGCCGGTTGGGCGATGGCGGCGGCTGCAAGCACGATGACGAGCGCTCCCGCGGCTATGCGGATGTGCGCGTTATTGGTCGCGGGGATCATGGCTACGTGTCCTCTAAGTCCTGTGCGTAGCGCGCTGCAGGCCCAGTCTCGACGGACCTGCATTCACGCGCCGGGTATTGGGGTCAGGACTAAGGCCGCGGAGGACGTCGCGGCGGCGACGGCGCGCGTGTCTCCGGATCGATCGTAGCGCCGAGAGCTACGTGAGCGCTGCCGACCGCTGGAACATTTGATGTATGTTCCGGGACGGAAAGAACGGGAACCGAAGTCGGACAAGCAATACGGCAATCGCCATCGACAGGCTGTTCGTCTTCGCAGCAGTCGCACGCCATCCCGTCGTCGTGGTTGGAATACGCGACCAGATCGACCAAGTCGCTAGAGACGACGATGGACGGATCCGACCGCTCCGCGCACGCTTCCGCCGCTGAGCTGCTGAAGCTCAGCACGGCGGTGAGAAGAAGGGAGATGATCGCGCGCATGACTGCAGACTATCCCTCAGATCCTAGCGAATTGTCACCATTCGGTGATCACATGGTCGTCCGTGTTCGTATACCGTCAGTGTCCGCGATTCCCTCAAACGCTTCTTGAGACTGAACGCGTACAATTCATCAGCAATTGCCAAGGGTTCGTGGTGGTGCTGGCGCGCCGCGTACTCGAGGATGCCCCCGCGTCTCGCGTGGCGGCAAGCCGCGCGCGCTTCAGCAGTTCGCCCGGACCCATCCGTCGGGGCGACGGAATCCGCCGCGGTCACAGTTTCACCCGCGACAGCCGCGCGGCGTTGAGGATCACCGACACCGACGACGCCGCCATGGCCGCCGCCGCAATCATCGGGCTCAGCAGCCAGCCGGTCAGCGGATAAAGCACGCCGGCCGCGACCGGGACGCCGAGGGCGTTGTAGGCGAAAGCGAAAAACAGGTTTTGGCGGATGTTGGTCATCGTCGCCTTGGACAGGCGCCGGGCGCGCGCCAAGGCGGCGAGGTCGCCCTTCACCAGAGTCACGCCGGCCGACTCCATGGCCACGTCCGCGCCGGTGCCCATGGCGATCCCGACGTCGGCGGCGGCGAGAGCGGGGGCGTCGTTGACTCCGTCGCCGGCCATGGCGACGACGCGGCCCTCGGCGCGCAGGGTTTCGACGACGCGGGATTTTTCTTCAGGCAGCACCTCGGCGTGAATTTCGTCGATGCCGAGCGTCCGGCCCACCGCCTCGGCGGCCGACCGGTTGTCGCCGGTCATCATCACCAGCCGCACGCCGGCCTCGTGCAGCGCGTCGACCGCGTCCTGGGCGCTCGCCTTCACCGGATCGGCGACGGCGATGAGGCCCTCCACCCGGCCGTCGATCGCGACGGCGACGACGGTCGCGCCCTCGCGCCGAACGTTTTCCGCCGCGGTTTCG
>JAJFFL010000169.1 GCA_021776705.1 Alphaproteobacteria bacterium | reverse complement strand
GCGGCGATGATCCAGCCGACGACGGCGCCGGCGATCGCCCCGACAATGACGCTTGGCGGCATGGGCGGCCTCCCTGATTGCGGTCGCGCCAGTCTAGCGCAATCAGGTGGCCCGCGCTTGCGCCCGGTCGAGCCGCGTCGCGGTCAGCGCCCCGTCCGCGTCCTTGACGATCTCCCAGACGCTGTCGACGCCGGCGGCGTGGGCGCGGCGCGTCACCGTGTCGATCGTGCGCAGCTCGGCGACGGCGCGCTCCGGCGTCAGCGTCAGGGCGATGTAGCCGCGGTCGAGGCCGCTGAGGTGGCGCACTTCGACATTCGCCTCCTCGACCTGGCTCGCGACGTCGACGCCGGGAACCTTGACGAGGTTGAACGGACTCGGGCTCGACACCGACGTCGCGCCCAGCTCGACGCCCATCCGTGTCCCGTCGGCGGCGACGAGGTCGTTGACGAAGAACATGTGGCTGTCGCCGGTGAGCGTGATCAGCTGCGCGCCGGCGTCGCGGGCGGCGGCGTAGAGGCGTTCGCGCTCGGCCGGGTAGCCGTCCCACTGGTCGAGATTCATCGGCACGCCGAAGCGCGACAGGTTCAGGGCTTGCCGCGCCTCGCGCCGCTGCAGCTTCGCCAGCCAGCGGACCCAGAACGGCAACGTGCGGGTGAAGTCCGGCGACACCGTGCGCGCCATCACCACCTGGTTGCCGAGCAGCGTCCACGGCTTGCCGGCGGCGGCGGAGGCGCGCAGCGACGCCGCCACGTCGGCGAGCTGCGCCGGCCCGAGGAGGTCGCGGCCGGGGTCGCCGACGACGTCGTTGACGAAGTCGGTCATCGACGCCAGGTCGTCGGGGTCGTTCGGGTCGGCGTCGCGCGGCAGGCCGGCGTCGTCCCAGGTCAGCCCCGGCGACCGCGCCGACAGCCGCGTCTCCAGCATCTGCAGCGTCGCCAGGTCGCCGATCTCGAACGTCCGCCACAGCGCTTCGCGCGCCCGGCCGGGCGCCGGTTCGCGCACCGGCATCCATTCGAAGTAGGACTGCAGCGACGCCCGCTTGCGCGCCGACCAGTCGCCCTCGCTTGGGTCGTGGTTGCCGGCCCCGTCGCGGTCGGAATCGTCGGCGGTTTCGTGATCGTCCCAGATCGCGATCCACGGCAAGACAGCGTGCGCGGCCTGCAGGTCGGGGTCGGTCTTGTACTGGGCGTGGCGGGCGCGGTAGTCGGCGAGCGTCACCGTCTCGTGCGGCGGGTCCGGGGCGCGGCCGCGGCGCATCCCCCAGCCGGTGGCGAAGCCGCCGGGCCCGTACTCGTAGATGTAGTCGCCGAGAAACACCACGAGGTCGGCGTCGCCGCGCGCGGCGATGTGGCGGTAGACGTGGAACCAGCCGGCGGGAAAATTCGCGCACGACGCCACCGCCAGGGTGAAGCTGTCGACCGGCCCCGCCGGCAGGGTGCGGGTGCGCGCGACCGGCGAGCGCGCGCCGCCGACGGCGAAGCCGTAGTGGTAGGCGCGCCCCGGCTCAAGACCGGCGACGTCGACCTTGACCGTGAAATCGCGCGCCGCGTCGGTGAGCGCGGCGCCGGAGGCGACGACGTCGGCGAGGTCGCGATCGCGCGCCATCGTCCACGCGACCTCGACCGGGCCGGCGGCCGGCGTCACCCGAGTCCAGATCACCACCCGGTCTTGCAACGGGTCGCCGGAGGCGACGCCGTGGGCGACGGGCGCGGCCGCGCCGAGCGCCGGCGGCGGCCCGCGGTGGGCGCACGCGGACACCGCCGCGGCGCCGGCCCCGGCGAGCGCGGCGCGGCGCGAAACATGGGTGTCGGGGATGGTGCGGCGGGTCATGCGACGTCCTTTCCGCTGATCACGGACCTTGGGCCGCGCGCGCGACGGGCGCAACCGGACGGCGTCCGACGACCCGCGAAGCTCAAGCGACGTGCGGGCGCCGGCGTCACCGCGGCGACGCCGATCCCCAATAGTTGAACGACGCGAACTTCGGCGAGTTCGGCAGGTACATCGTCTCCAGATCGGCGATCTTGAAGCCGGCGTTCTCGAGCAGCGTCGGGATCGGGCGGTTGAGATTGCAGCCGCCGGCGACGGCGCGCCACAGCGGATTGAGGCGGTCCTGCCACCGCGCCACGCCCGGGTCCGGCGCGGCCCCGTGTTCGCAGAACAAAAGCGCCCCGCTCGGCTTCAGCACGCGGCGCATCTGCGCCAGCGCGGGCTCGAACGCGTCGATCGAGCACAGAGTGTACGTCAAAACCACGGTGTCAACGCTCGCGTCGTCGAGCGGAATCTCCTCGCCCGGCAGATCGATGAGCTCGACCGGAGTCGGCGCCGCCGCCACCGCCTTCGCCGCTTTACGCCGCATGCCGGCGGAGGGTTCGAGCCCGAACACGCGTTCGACCTTGCGCGGGTCGTAGAACGCGAGGTTGGGGCCGGCCCCGAGGCCGATCTCCAGCACCCGACCTTGCGCGCGCGGCACGATCTTCTCGCGTTGTTTCATGATCGGCCTGGTGGAGCACGCCAGTCCGATGAGATGCGGCAGAATGTGTTCCGAGTAGAAGCTCATGGCGGGCCTCCGCGTCGATGTCGGAGACGACTATGACCGATCGCACCCGCCGCGTCTGCGCCGGGCCGCGTCGGCCCTCACTCGCCGGCGCCGGCGCGTTTCAACGCCGCGATCGAGCGCTCCAAGAGCACCGCTTCGCCGCGCAGGTTCGACCGGGCGCTGTCGAGGACGGAGAAATGAAAGCGCAGATCGGCGAGCACCTGCGGGTCCGCCTGCAAGGTCCGCGCGGCCTCCGCGAGGGTCGCGTCGTCGAGATCCAAGTCGCACGAGTCGCGAAACTGCATCACGATCCCGCGGTCGTCCAGGACGTCGCCGCAATGTTCCCGGATCGCCGATTGAACCTCGTGCGCCAGCGCGCTGCGGACGCGGCGGCGCAGCGGCGAGCTCTCGACCGCGCGCTTGACGTCGATCGACACGTCGAAGGCGAAGTAGCCCGCGATCCCGCTTTCGACCGCGCGCCGCGGCAATAAGCTGACTTGGCCGGACGACACGATCTCGTCCCACGTCGACCGGGTCGGCGGGTCGTAGGCGTACTCCGTCGCGCGGTAGACATTGACGACCAGCGCCGTCGGGTCCGGCGACTCGCTGTTCAGCAAGGCGACCGCACGCACGGCGCTGTCGCCGACGGCGTCGAAATAGGAGATCAGACGGCCGTGCTTGACGGCTTCCTCTTCGAGGTCGGCCGTGAGCCGGTCGGCGAACACCCGGCCGAGGCGCGCGTCCGCCGCCGCCGCGTTCCAATTCGACACCTGGATGCCGACGAACACCCCCGACACCACGATCATGAAGTCGAGCCCGACCGCAAACCAGTTCTGGTCCTTCACGTGCTGCATCAAGCGGCGGAGTATCATCGGCCGGCGGCCTCCATGTACGCGATCACGTCGCCGACATCGTCGCGCTGGGCGCGAAACAACAACAGCTTCACGCGCACGCCGGCGAGGTTGTGGTTGGCTTGCGCCCAAAGATCGCCGACGCTGAGGATACGCTCAAGCGCCGCCTCCACCTCGGCGGGGCCGAGATCCGGCTCGCAGTCCTCGTCGAGAACCGCGGCGCCGAGCGCGAAACTTTCGCACCGATCGTGAATCGCGCGCTGCGTGACGTCGGGAATGTACGCGCGCACCGTGTCGCGGTACGGCGTCCGGACCGCCCACTCGCCGGCGCGGGCCGTCGTCAGCTGATAGTAGGCGTCCAGGCGTTCCCGCAGCGTGATGTCGGGCAGGGAATTGATCGCGCCGACGGCCAACAGCTCGTCGTAGGTGCCGCGCACCGGGCTGAACGAGACGACCTGCGTCGCTTGATACGCGTCGACCAGAAAGGCGGCGCCGAGCCCGGCCGCGCCGCCCTCAAGCGCCTGAGTCGCGTCCTGGGCGTGCCGCTGCACGGCTTCGTTGTACGCGATATGGCCGTCATAGAGGTCCGCCTCGGCCCGCAGGTCGGCGAGAAGGCGGTCGAGGTAGGCGTCGGCCATCCGACGTTCGGCGCGCGCCTCGCTCCACGCCGTGATTTGGAACGCGATCAAAATCCCCGCGACCACAATCAAAAAGTCCAGGACCACCGCGAACCAGTCTTGGTCCTTCACGTGCTGCGTCAAGCGGCGCAGGATCATCGCGCTGTCCCCCATCGAACCGATCCGAGATCCGTCTAGCCCCGCCGCCGCCACGGCGCGACCGCGAGCGTCAAGCCGAGGAAGCCGAGCAGCCCAGCCGAGCCGTAGCGCATCGCCTCGCCGTACCAGGTGCGGGTGATCTCCAGCCGCGGCTCGCCCTCGTCGGTGGCGCTCGGCCGGATCAGCGTCGTGCCCGCCGCCATGGTGACGGCGAGCCAAAGCAGGAAGACGCCGATCAGCGTCGTGAAGAGGCGGCCGAGGGTGATCATGGGGCGTGTTTTTAGGCGCGCGGGCCTCGCCTGTCATCTCGCCATTCCCGCACCCCGCCCCTCATGCTGAGGCGGCGGCGGAGATGGAGGGATCGAATAAATCTTCCAGCCGTCATCCCGCGCGCGCTGCGGCATGCAATGCCGCCGCGCAGACGCGGGACCTGGCGAAGCGTGGCGATTGACGGAGACGCGCCGGTCTCGACCCTCGCCGGGTCCCGGATCAGCAGCGCATCACTGCCGCGCTGCGCCGCATCCGGGATGACGGGGGATGCCCGCCATCACCCCGCCCACCACACGTCAGGCCGCGCGTCGAACGCCGCCGCCTTCTCCAGGGCGCTCGCCACCGCGAACATGCGTTCCTCGGCCAAGGCCGGCGCGATCACTTGCAGGCCGAGCGGCAGGCCGTCGCCGTCGAGGGCGGCGGGAATCGAAATGCCGGGCAGCCCGGCGAGGTTGGCGGTGACGGTGAAACTGTCGTTGAGGTACATCGCCAGCGGGTCGTCGGACTTTTCGCCGGCGGCGAAAGCCGCCGTCGGCGTCGTCGGGGTGAGCAGGGCGTCGACCTGCGTGAAGGCCTGGTCGAAGTCGTCGCGGATCTTGCGGCGGACTTTTTGCGCCTTCAGGTAGTAGGCGTCGTAGTAGCCGGCCGAGAGAACATAGGTGCCGATCAGGATGCGGCGCTGCACCTCCGGCCCGAAGCCGGCGGCGCGCGTGTCTTCGTAGGTGCCGGTGAGGCCGTCGCCGTCGACGCGGACGCCGAAACGCATGCCGTCGTAACGCGCCAGGTTGGACGAGGCCTCCGCCGGGGCGATGATGTAGTAGGTCGGCAGCGCGTACTTGGTCAGCGGCAGCGACACCTCGACGATCTCCGCGCCGGCGTCTTTCGCCCAGGCGATTCCGGTGCGCCACAGCGACTCGATCTCGTCCGGCATGCCGTCGACGCGGTACTCGCGCGGCACCCCGATCTTCAGGCCCTTGATCGAGGTTCCGCACGCCGCCGCGAAGTCCGGCGTGGCGAGCGGCAGCGAGGTGGAGTCCTTCGGGTCGTGGCCGGCCATCGCGGTCAGCATCAGCGCCGCGTCCTCGACCGTGCGCGCGATCGGGCCGGCCTGGTCGAGCGACGAGGCGAAGGCGACGATGCCCCAGCGCGAGCAGCGCCCGTAGGTCGGCTTGACGCCGACGGTGCCGGTGAAGGCGGCGGGCTGGCGGATCGAGCCGCCGGTGTCGGTCGCCGTGGCCCCGAGCGCCAGCCGGGCGGCGACCGCCGTCGCCGAACCGCCCGAGGAGCCGCCCGGCACCAGGGCTGAGTTCGAGCCCTGGCGCCGCCACGGGTTGGTCACCGGGCCGCCGCACGCGGTCTCGTTCGACGACCCCATGGCGAACTCGTCCATCGACGTCTTGCCGAGCATCACCGCGCCGGCGTCCCACAGATTCTGGGTGACGGTCGACTCGTAGCGCGGCTTGAAACCCTTGAGGATGTTCGAACACGCCGTCGACTCGACGTCGCGGGTGCAGAACAAGTCCTTGATCGCCAGCGGCACGCCTTCCAGCAAGCCGCCCTCGCCCTTGGCCAGCCGCGCGTCCGAGGCTTCCGCCATCGCCAGCGCCTTGTCCGGCGTCTCGGTGGTGAAAGCGTTGAGGCTCCGGGCCCCGGCGACGGCGGCGAGGTGCGCCTGGGTCAGCTCCTTGGCGGAGATGTCTTTGGCGGTGAGTTTGGCTTTGGCGGCGGCGAGGGTGAGGTCGGTCAGCGCGGTCACGCGAAGTGCTCCGCCTCGTCGGTGGCGGTGATCAGCTGCTTTTCGAAGTACAGGCCGCAGCCGCCGGCGCAGTAGGACGCGAAGGCGTCGCGCGGGGTGAAGCCGGCGGCCTTGAACAAGGCCAGCGCCTCGGGCTGCTTGGCGCCGGTCTCGAGCATCACCACCGGCATGGCGCGGGTGCGCGCGGCCTCTTCCAGCGCCATCAGGATGACGCGGCCAAGTCCCATGCCGCGGGCTTCCGGCTCGACCCACATCCGCTTGATCTCGCCCGCGCCGTCGTCGAGCGGGGTCAAGGCGCCGCAGCCGAGCGCCTTGCCGTGGCGGTTGCGCGCCACCAGGAACGTGACCTCGTCGACCGCCATGGCGTCGACGGTCAGCAGGTGATTGTCCTCCGGCGCGTAGAGGCCCTTCAAGAACGCGTCGAGGGCGGCGATCATGCGACGGGCGTCGGCGGCGCGCGGGTCTTCGCGGGCGATTGAGACTTGATCGTTCATTCCACAACCTTCGGCACGACGAAAAACCCCTCTTCCGAGCGCGGCGCGTTGGCGAGAACATCGTCGCGAATGTTTCCGTCCGTGACCACATCCTCGCGCATCGGCAGCGCAATCTCCACCGACGACGCCATCGGGGCCACGCCGTCGACGTCGACTTCGTCGAGCTGTTCGATCCAGGTCAGGATCGCGTTCAACTCGCCGGCCAGCTCGTCGAGACGGGCTTCCGGCGCGGCGATACGCGCAAGCCGCGCGATGCGGCGGACGTCGTCAGGCGTTACGGACATGGAAGCACCCCAGAACCTGAGGTTGAGCGGTATCAAAGGGCGCCGCGAGCGGCAAGCGCCCGGCGCCTGCGGCTTTCAGTTGACGCGGCGAATGCCTATGTTTTCGGGGGGCCGCGGACGAGGAGGTTCGCGTGAAGCATCGCAAGACCGCCCCGGCGGCTCCGGAAACGGACGCCGACGACGGCCGCTGGGAGATCGCTCGGCAATGGGGTCTCGCCTGGCGCGGCCTGAAATGGCTCGTCGCCGGCGCGGTGATGGCCGGAGCGCTGCTGGTCGTCGGCCAGATCTATCTCTTCCATCAGCTGTTCGCCGACATCCACCCGTGGCTCGGCTGGGGCTTCGTCGCCGCGGCGACGGCGGCGTTCGGGTGGCTGATCGCGCTTCCGCTGGCGCGCTTCTTCCTGACGCCGGCCGCCGCGCGGCCGCCGAAGATCGAGCTTGAGACCGCGACTCCGAAAGACGTCCGCCGCCGTCTCGCGTTCGACGTCACCTATCTTGAATCGATGTCGCGCAACCCGGAGCTGCTCTACCGCCGCGCCGAGATCGAACAGGCGATCGCCGACGCGCGCGCCCTCAAGCGCGGCGCGCCCGACGCCGCCGCCGTCGCCCGTTTCCAGCGCGCCCGCATCGAGCCCCTGCTCGCCGATCTCGACAAGAAGGTCGAGGCCTACATCCACGCCGAGGCCGGGGCCGTCGGGGCGACGACCGCGATCTCGATGAACGGCTCGATCGACGCGTTCATCGTCTTGTGGCGCAACGTCAACATGATCGCCCGCATCGCGCGGCTCTACTACGGCCGCCCGAACCTGCGCGCCAGTCTCCTGATCCTGCGCGACGTCGCCGGCGCGGTGATCTTGTCGCGCGCCCTCGACGACGTCACCGACATGGCCGGCGAAGCCGTCGGCGGCGTCCTCGGCAAGCTCGGCGGCCTTGTCGCCGGACCGCTTATGGACGGCTCCGTCAACGCGCTCATGACCCTGAAGCTCGGTTACGTCGCCAAGCGCCGCTGCCGCGCGTTCGAACCGTGGACGGAAAAGCGCAAGCGCCGCGTCATCGCCGAGGTGTTCGAGCGCCTGGCCAAGGAGTCGACCGGCGTCGTCGAAGACCTCGTGCGCCGCTGCAAGGGCGCGGCGACCGCCGCCACCGGCGCCGCCTCGGGCGCCGGCGACGTCGCCCTGCGCCATTCGCGCTCGGCCTGGGGCAAGGTCCAGGATCTGTTCGTCAAACGCCCCGGCTCGGTCCCCACCGACGGCTGACGCGGACGTGGGCGTCGCGTGTCAAATCGGGCCGGCGACCCGCAGAAGGAACGCATGATGCCGCGCCGCACCGTCGTCGCCCTGCTCTATCCCGGCGCGCTCGCCATGGACGTGATCGGACCGACCGACGCGTACGCTTTCGCCACCCTGCAACTTGAAGACGAAGGCCGCGCGGACGAGGGCTACCGCGTGGTCTTTCTGGCGCGGGCGCCTGGCCCGGTGACGACCATCTCCGGGGGACGGCTGTGCGCCGACGCGGCGTTCGACGCGTGGGCCGATCCTATCGACGTGCTGATCGTGCCCGGCGCCCGGACAAGCGACACCGGGTACCGCGACAGCGGCGCGGTCGACTGGTTGCGCCGCGCCGCACCGAGCGCCGGACGCGTGTGCTCGGTGTGCTCGGGCGCGCTCGTGGCGGCGGAGGCGGGCGTCTTGTCCGGCAGACGGGCGACCACCCATTGGATGGACGCCGACGCTCTGCGCGCCGACAATCCCGACATCGACGTCGAAGAAAACCGAATCTTCGTCCGCGACGGCAACGTTTACAGCTCCGGCGGCGTCACCGCCGGCATCGATCTGGCGTTGGCGATCATCGAGGAGGATTTCGGTCGTCGCCTCGCGCTCAAAGTGGCCAAGCGAATGATCGTGTTCTTGAAGCGACCCGGCGATCAAAACCAATTCAGCGAGTTGCTTTCGACGCAAATGCGCGCCGGGCCGTTCGCCGACGCCGTCGACTGGATCGAGGCCAATTTGTCGGGAGAAATTTCGGTGCCGGAGCTTGCGGGCCGCTGCGCCATGAGCCCGCGCAACTTTTCGCGGAGATTCCGCCGCGCCGTCGGCGTGCCGCCGATCCGCTACGTCGAGCAGCGCCAGCTGGAGCGCAGCCGTCGCGCCTTGGAGGAAACCCGCCAAACCATCAAGCGGATCGCGTGCAGCGCGGGCTTCAGGTCGGAAGACACCTTTCGGCGCGCCTTCGCCCGCGCCTTCGGCGTCACCCCCAGCGACTACCGCGCGCGCTTCGGCCTCGAATCGTCCTCGTAGATGCACGGCCGCTGGTTGTGTCTGTCTCAATCGTCCTGAGGTTTGTCCTTCGGCGAAGGGCTCGAACCAAGGATTGTCTACGGCGACGGGGCCCATGGAGGATCCATATGCACATTCGCGCCTTCGCCGGCCTGTTCGCCGCCACGGCCGCCTGCTCCGCGCCGCTCGCCGCCGAGTCCGCCTCGCCTGATTCCGAATGGATTTCCGTTGATCAAGTAACACTCGAAGCCGCCGTCGAAGATCACTTTCACCAGTCGCTGACCTGGTCGCCAGACGGCGCGAAAATCGCCTACGTCGAATTCATCGGCAGCCCCATGGATCCGAACAACCGCATCCTCCGCATCGTCGACGTCGCGGGCGGCGAACCGCAGTCTCTCGCCACCAACGCCATCGGCGCCGAATGGTCGCCGCACCCGAACGTCGTCGCATTCGCGCGTGACGTGGACGGGGCGAACGAGGTGTTCGCCGTCGATGTTGAAAACGGAAAAGAAACACGGATCACCGATACGCCCGACGTCGGCGAAACCGGTTTCGCCTGGACGGCCGACGGCGCGCGCACGGCGTTCACCAACGGCGCCGCGCGCGCCTACGCCCTGACGATCGCCGACGCCGACTTCGCCGATCTCCAAACCATGACGGACGACGAGGCGAAGTACTTTGGACCGTCGTGGTCGGCGGACGGCGCGACGCTCGCCTACTTTCGCGAAATCGGCGACGGCAAGGATCAGGTTTGGGTGCGCGCGCTCGACGCCGACGCGCCGCGTCAGGTGACCAACGGCGGCGGTCACAATCTCTATCCGCAGTTCGCCGGAGACGGGACGCTGATCTACGTCTCCGGCCGCCCGGACAACAAGGGCGAGGATCGGTTTCTGGTCCGCGCGACCATCGACGGCGAACCGTTGAACGAAATCAGGGTCGACGGCCTTCGGTTCGCTCGCCTGTCGCCGGACGGAAGCCGCGTCGCCGTCGTCGCGGGCGCGTTTCCTCGGTCGGCGATCCATGTGATCGATCTCGTCACGGGCGAAGCCCGCAAGATCGTGAACTGAAGCCGTCCGACTTTGACTGGGGCGAAGACCGGGAGGCCGGCTTCGAGGCCCGCGACATTCGCGGCGCGGTCGCGGCGCCGCCGCCGACGCTGCGAACGCCGGGGCCAGGTGCGAGCTATATTCGTAAAGCGCCCCGGCTCGGTCGCGCCGAACCAAGCCCGAGTGTCGACCACGGGCCGTGGGTCGCGTCAGCCCTCGACGTCGCCGGCGCGCCGGGTCGCGAAGTCGGCGAGCCGGTCCCAAAGCACTGGGTCGGAGGTCAGGCCGACGAAGCCGTCGCCGTGGTCGTCGGCGGCGGCGTGCGCGCCGGCCGCGGGCGGCGAATTCAAGTGGTGGTCCAGCCCGGGCAGGAGCACGATCTCGTCGCCGCGCGCCGGCGACGCGGCGAGCGCCGCGTTCCAGGCCGCGGCGACGTCGATCACCGGCAGGTTCCGGTCGTCGCCGCCCAGCACCACCAGCGTCGGGGCCGCGGGCCCCCCGGCGAGAGGGGCCCGGGGGAACGAGGTCACCCCCCCCCACGGCCGGGGGCCGGCCACCCACCGGAACGGG
>JAJFFL010000168.1 GCA_021776705.1 Alphaproteobacteria bacterium | reverse complement strand
CGCATCTTCGCCGGCGCCGTGAACGGCGGCGACCTTGTCGCCGCGCCGTGGAGTCCCGACCCCGGCCTCGACGCCGGCGACGGCCGGGCGGCGGCGGAATTCGTCTGGGCCGCGCTCGACTGCCCCAGCTACTTCGCGTTTCGCACCGAACGCCTTCCGGCCGTCCTCGGACGGATCACCGGCGACGTGACCGAACGCCCGAAGATCGGCGAGAATTGCGTCGTCGCCGCCTGGCCGATCGAAATCGACGGCCGAAAGAAGCGTTCCGGATCAGCGCTCTACGGCGACGACGGCCGGCTCCTCGCCCAGGCGCGCGCCACCTGGATCGAACTCAAGGCGCCGCTCGTTTCGTGAGGTGTGGCGGTTAACATCGTACAAGACTTGGCGCGACAGATGTAACAACCATGCGCGTCTTGCTGAGCCATGGAGCCCGTCTCATGAAATATGTTGTCGCCGCAGCGATCGGCGCCGCCCTCGTCGGCGGCGCGTGCGCGTCGAGCGCGCCCGCCGCGCCAAGCGCTCGCCCCTCCGTCGCGCCGGAAAAGGCGGCGCGAATCGACGCCTTTGCGAATCGGATGATGGGCGGACCGTTCGCCCCGCCTGGGTTTTCACTCGCGGTGGTCGCCGCCGACGGACCGATTCTGGTCAAGGGCTACGGCGTGGCGAATCGAGAAACCGGCGCGCCGGTCACGACGGACACCGCCTTCTACAACGCGTCCGCAACCAAGGCGTTCACCGCCCTCGCCGCCGTCCTGATGGAAGAACGCGGCGAAATCGATCTCGACGCGACGCTCGGCGACTATTTTCCCGGATTGGAGCTCCCGGCTCCGCTCGACGCGCATGAGATCGTGTTGCGCAAGCTGTTGAGTCATTCCGCCCAAGTCGATCTCGGCGCCTTGAGCGGCGTGACGGCCTTCTACCGGCGGCTCGATCCGGACGAAGTCGTCCGGGTGATGGAGTGCTGCGCCTTGCGCATCGAGGACGCTTTTCGCTACGGCAACGACGGCTACGTCGCTCTCGACGCGATTTTCCAACGCGAGTTCGACGCGGACTGGCGAGACCTTGTCGCCCGCGAAGTGCTGGAGCCCCTTGGCCTGACCGAGACGTATGCGCGCTCGTCGGAGATTCCGGACGGCGACCTGGCGATCGGCTACGAAATTCGCGACGCCGCGGGCCAGACGTACGAAGCCATGCCGCCGAAGCCGGACGCGCTGATGCACGCGGCCG
This sequence comes from Alphaproteobacteria bacterium, assembly GCA_021776705.1. Taxonomy (GTDB): domain Bacteria; phylum Pseudomonadota; class Alphaproteobacteria; order Caulobacterales; family Maricaulaceae; genus JAJFFL01. Next base: position 4,867 of record JAJFFL010000168.1, on the reverse strand, counting down.
GCGGCTTGTACGTCTCAACCGACGATGTCGCGCGCTGGATGACGGCGCAACTCACCCACGGCTCGATCGACGGCGTGCAGCTGGCCCCCGCCTCGGCCTTCGCAACCGCGCAAGCGCCGGTCGCCGCGCAGGAGCGCGAAATGGGCCCGTTCAAACGCCACGCCTACGCCCACGGGTGGAACATCGGAACCTACGACGGCGACGCGATCTATGAACACGGCGGCGGCTATCCGGGAGCGCGGGCCATGTACACCTACATGCCGGACCACGGCGTCTCCGCCTCCACCGCGGCGACGCTGGGCGACGGCGGCGTCGGCTTTTCGCTCGCCGTGATCCAGTACGCGTACGACGTCCTGCTCGGCAAAGACGACCTCGACGCGCGCGCCGACCGCTACGCGGCGGACTACGTCGAACGCACGGCGGCCACGATCGCGCGGAACCAGGAGCGCCGGGCGGAGACCCTCGCGTCGGCGACCTGGTTTCCAACTGTCGAGGAGCTCGCCGCGTTTGAGGGCCGCTTCGCCGACCCGTGGCTCTACGGGCCGATCGAGGTCGCGCTTGAAAACGGCGAACTCGTCGGACGCATGGAGACCATGACGCTTCGTTTGACTCCCGCCGATCCGGGCGAGTTCTTTGTCGAGACCGTCCCCTTCACCGGAATCAGCCGAATAGTGTCGGCGCGCGCCGAAGACGGTTCGGTCGAATCACTGGATTGGGGGGATGATGACATCTTCGTGCGGGAATAAGGACGGCTTGCGTCAGGCTTTTCGGCTGAGCGCCAAATTCGCCACCGCGAGCACGAACATCACGCACGCGATGATGAACAGCATCGGCGAATAGGCGGCCGGGTCGGCCGGCGCGAAGTCGCTGAGTTCCCAGGGCGGCGCGGCGCCTTCGGCGAATCCGGTCGGCGTCGCGATTCCGAGATAGTCGAGACCGACGAACGCGGCGAGATGAAAGGCGAGCGCCCCGGCGATCACGCCGGCGCCGAGCAGGCCGCCGGCGAGGCGGCTGACGGGCGCGATGATCATGATTCCGGCGAGCACTTCGAGGACGCCGACAAAGTAGTTGATCTGCGGGTGGAAGAACCCGGCGAGCGGCAGGCCGTTGAGCGTCGCCTTGGCTTCGATGAACTGGAAGATGTGCGCCATGCCGGCGAGCTTCATGCCGCCGATGGCGATCAGAAAGACGCCGAGAATCAGCGCCACGGCCCATTTCACGATGTTCTGCACGTCCACCTCCCCGGATGTCGCCGCGCGTTCGTCGGGCCAAGCCTACGCGAATCCCGGCCCGGCGGCGATCACGACCGTGAAACGCCGATCACGATCCCGCCAACCGGCGGGCGATGTCGGCGTGGCCGGACAGCATGCGCGTCTTTTGCGCCGGGTCCGGCGTCAAGTCCGTTTCGCTGTAGTCCTGGGTGCCGCCGAGGACGATCGAGGACCGGCGCGGAAACATGTACAGCACGCCCCGCGCGTCGCCGGTCACATAGCCGTAGTCGATCTCAGGTTGCGGCAAGAGCAGCGTCAGCTGGCCGCGCACCGGTTGCAGCTCGTCGTCGCCGAACAGGTCCTTTGCGCCGAGTCCGGTGCAGTTGACGACGACGCGTTCGCGCAGCCGCGCCACCGCGGAGTCGGTCGCGAAGCGGCGCACCACGAGGCGGCCGCCGGCGGCCTGGAAGTCCCGCATCAGGGCGCGCAGATAGATGTCCGGATCGATCATCAGCGTGTGGTAGCTCGCGGCGTGCGCGTAGCCGGCCGTGCGCGCCGGGTCGTCGGTCTCCTCGAAACCGGGATAGAGGTCGAAGCCGCCGGGCATGTCGTCGTAAGGCGCTGCCGGCGCGCGGCGCGAAAACTGGTGGTGGCGAATCCAATAGACGCCGTAGGCCGGGTCGTTGGCGAGATGTTGGAAGCGCCGCTGCGACAGCCGCGCGGTCTCTCGAAAGAGCCCGAGGAACACGTCGTCGACGGCGCTCTCGCGAAACAGCGTCGTCGGCAGCCACAAGGCGCCGGCGACGTTGGACGTCGTGTCCGGCGGCAGATCGGCGGCGTAGATCGTGACCCGCGCGCCGCGCCGCGCCAGGATCAGACCGGTCGTCAGACCCATGACGCCGGCCCCGAGAACGGCGACCGACGCCGGCTCGGCCGCAGAGGCGAGATCGGCGGCGTAGGTCGAACAGCCCCACGACATGGTCACGCCGGCGCCGCCGTGGCCGTAGTTGTGGACCAGGGTCTTGCGCCCGAAACGCTCGGCTTTGAGGACGAAGCCGGAACGGCGGTAGGGCCGCAGGCCGACGACGGTGCGGATCACCCGTTCCGGCCGCACGTCGACGGGCGTGAACCGCGCCGCGGCGTCTTGCGCCAGCCGCGCCCGGCCGGCGCGCGCCGGAGCCGCGCCAAACGCGGCGCTTGCGCCCGCCCACGCCAACAGATCTCGTCGCCGCATGTCGTCGCGCTCCCGATCGCAAGCGCGACTATATCCGCTCAGCGCGGCGCGGCGACAGCGGTCGAGACTTCGAAGTAGGTTTCGAAGCCGCGGTCGAACAAAATCGTCCGGCCGTCGGGCGAAAACAGCGCGAAATTCTCATACGCGTCCGGCGTATTGACGCCGCCCTGCAACGGACGCGGCTCGGTCCAGCCGTCGCCGTCGCGCCACGCATACCATTGATCCGTGGGCCCGCGCCGTCCGTCGACAAGCTCGGACACGTCGAGCAAGGCGAGATCGCCGTCCGGCGACAGGACGACGTCCCACACGTGCGCCTCGTCCGCGCGCCAGGACTCCCAGCGCTCCGCGATCGGTTCCAGTTGCGCCTTGGAGAAGTTCCGTCCGTCGAACGCCGCGGCCAAGCGCTCGTTCGACCGCCAATCCGGCGCGGTCGACCCGAACAGCAGGCGGCCGTCGGCGAGGAACCGCGGCCCGGCGTCGTAGCGCTCCGGACGACTCAAGGCGTCAAGGTGTTCCGGCGCGCCCCACGAGTCGCCGGAGCGCCGGGCCATCCAGAGGTTGGCGTTTTCCGCGGGAGTTCCGTCCGGCAGCGGCCGGTAGGAAGAAAACACCAGCGTTCCGCCGTCCGGCGACACCGCCGGGTAGAGGTCGGAATGATCGCCGCCGAGGTCGACGCGCCGCGCCGCGCCCCAGCCCTCGCCGTCGCGGCGGGCGACGAAGATTTGGTAGTCCTCCTCGCCCGGCGTCACCTTGCGGAAGAAGTAGAACGCGTCGCCGTCCTCCGCGAACGAACCGCGGAACAGCGTGTCCGGTTCGGTGCGCAAGCCGTCGCCCGCGAACGGCCGAGCGTCGAACGGTTGCGGCGGCGCGGCGTGGGCGCACGCGGCGACGGTCGCCGCCGCGGCGAAAATGAGTGAACGCATGTCCCATCCCTATCGTTGTCGAACGTCAAAAGTTCAGCACACGCGCGATCCGCGCGCCACCGACTCCGACTCATAAATTTTCGCGCGCTACTCGTTCGCCTCGGCGTCGGCCTTGAGACGGTATTCGCCGACGAACCAGACGTTCCAGGCGCCGTCGGCGTCCTGCTGCCAGAACTCCTGCAGCACCGAGCCGTCGTCGCGGGCCGTCCACTTGCCGCGAAACGGCGCCGTCTGGCCGCTGACGTCGTAGGTGATGGCGCCCTCCATCGCCATGGCGCCGTCGGCGTCGAGACCGCCGGCGTAGTCGATGAAGACGCCGGCCGACCGCCACACCTGGCGCCAGGCGCCTTGCGCCGGGTCGTAGAAATTCATCGAGGTGCCGGTGCCGCCGCCGCCGCTGGTCCACTCTTCGAGGATCAGGCAGCCGTTTTCGCGCACCGAAATGACGTTCTCGCCGGCCTTGTTGCCGTTCGCCGGGTTGAACACCTCCCACGTCCCGACCCAGAAATCGAAGTCGCGGTAGGGCGCGGCGTCGGTGGCGCAGCCCGGCGGCGCCGGCGGCGCGGCGGGCGTCTCCGCGTCTTGGGCCGCGCAGGCGGTGGAGAACGCCAAGGCGGCGATGGTGGCGAGCGCGGTTTTCATGCTGAATCCTTCCCCGTCATCAGGTCTTGGCACGTCATCGCCCGCGCGCCGCCGCCGCGCCACCCCCGCCGCGACGAAACGCAGGGCGCCGGCGGCGTGGGGGCGGATTGGAAACTTCCCCCGCTTGGTCTAACGTCTGCGCCGTCCGAGGGGGGCCGGCCGCAGCCGGCTGAGACTTGCGTGAAGCGCGCGAGCCACCCTTACAACCGGATCCGGGTCATGCCGGCGACGGGACGGAACGCTGGGTGACCAGGGCGCCGCCGCCTCCGCTTCCCGGATCTCCACCTGTCGAGGAGATCCGTCATGAACACCCCCCGCCGTCCCGACGAGTTCACGCCGTTCCGCGTCACCACCGGCGCCCTGCCCGCGAGCCGCAAGACGTATGCGCCGGCCGACGACCACGCCGACGTCGCGCCGCCGTTCCGGGAGATTGCGACCGGCGAAGGGCCGTTCCGGGTCTATGACACCTCGGGGCCCTACACGGATCCGGACGTGGCGATCGACGTGGACCAGGGCCTCGCGCCCCTGCGCGCGGACTGGATCGCGGCGCGCGGCGGGGTCGAGGCCTACGACGGCCGGCATGTGACGCCGGAGGACAACGGCGGCGCGGTCGGCGACAAGCTCGTGCGCGAGTTCCCGAACCTGCGAAAGCCGCAGCGCGGGGTCGGCGACGCTCTCGTCACCCAGCTCGAGTTCGCGCGGGCCGGCGTGATCACCAAGGAGATGGCCTACGTCGCGCACCGGGAGAACCTGGGGCGGGCCGCGGCCATGGACGGCGCGGATGTCCGCCGCGCGGACGGCGAGGACTTCGGGGCGGCGATTCCGGAGTTCATCACGCCCGAGTTCGTGCGCGACGA
>JAJFFL010000167.1 GCA_021776705.1 Alphaproteobacteria bacterium | reverse complement strand
GGGCGCGGCCGGCGGCGCTGTGGCCGCGCCGCCCCGGGTCGTAGGCGCGGCCGCGCTCGTCGGTCCAGCCGACGTAGTCGTCGATCGCCGCGAACGGATGGCGCGCCTTGGCCGACGGCCGCACCGGGGCGATCATGCCGTCGAGGCCCTTGTCGCGGGCCAGATCCTGCATCGCGTTGATCATCTGCCGCGCGAAGCCCTGGCCGCGGTGCACCGTCGGGACCGAAATCGCAAGCGCGCCCAGGACGTTGCGCCGCCCGGCGGTCGGCCGCGCGGCGGTCTCGACGATCCAGTCCCAGCCTTCCGGCGGAAGGTCGTCGAAGTTGCTCAGGCACAGCGGCACGCAGTTGGCCACCGCCACCGGGTAGCCGGCCGCGTCGTCCCAAAGGCAAAGCTGATAGTCCGGAAACGAGTCGAGCAATTCGCCGTAATGGGCGAAATGCGGCCGCGTATAATTAAGAAATCCCAACTGATTCCAAGCCGCATGCTCAATCGACACCGAAGCCCGGCGAGTGTTCTCGTCGTAGGCCCGCGTTCGCAGTGCGTGGCGCTCAATCGTCACGGTCATGGCTCTACCCATTCGACGGTCGCGCGGCGGGAGAAACGCATCATCGCGCATCAGCGTCCGCCTGCTCGAGTCGGTTAATAGAGGATTAATTCGCTCGAATCAACTAAAGCGCTAAAAATTTTTGGCTGTTAACCTTCGTTAACATCCCGTTGCCGTCCGGATATAATTTATTAATAAACAGTTAAAAGAATATCCGACCTTCTATCCAGTATTCTGGGATCTTGTTGGCAGAAGGCTGAGTGGTTGGGTGATCGAACACGGTCTTGAGATTCTGTTCATCATCCCGCTAAGCGAAATCCTAACCCTCTTCCTTTATTGCGGAACGTTGAATTCTAGTTTTTGGAGGCCGGCGTGATTGCCGACGATCCGCAACGCAAAGAAAAGCTCAGCCGCCTGATCGCCCTCATCGGGGGAATCGTGGCGCTCGTCGGCGCGTTCTTGCTGTGCGTGATTGCGTTCGCGGGCTGGTCGGCGAATTTCGCCTCCCTGACCCAAGAACGGCAGCTGATCGAAAACCAAATCGATCAACAGATCGCCCGAATTCTCAGCGAGCAAACCAGCATCGCGCTTTGGGATCCGGCGGTGGTCGCCACATCCCCCGACACGTTCGACGACGGCTTCGTCGAGCGCGAATTCGGCATTTTCTTCAGCGACACCTATGGCCACGACGAGGTCTTCGTCTTTGCGCCGGACGGCCGCCCGACGTTCGCCTTCGTCAACGGCGAAAGGCGATCCTTGGACGTCGCCACGGCACGCCGGTCCGAAATCTCGGCGATCGTTGACCACGCTCTCGGCGACGGCGGCGAAAGGCTGAAGGAACGCCCGAGCGCCTTGTTTGAAGACATCCGCAACGCTTACGCAAACATCGAAAACGCTGGTGAATATTCGCGTTGGTCCGGCCATCTCATGAATGTCGACTCGCAGCCGGCGTTCGTAGGCGGCCTGACGATTCTGCCGCCGACCGATCGCTCTCTGCTGAACGGCCCGCCTTCCGTGCTGGTGTCGATCAACTATGTGCGCGGTTCGTTCATCGACGGCGTCGGTGAGGTGCTCTTGCTTCCCGACTTGCGGCTCGTTGACTCGCCGCCGGGCGACTCCCGCCTCGGCACGTTGCCTCTGGTCACCGACGATGGCGTGATGTCCGGCTATCTTGCTTGGACGACGCGGCGTCCCGGCCAGATGCTGCTGACGACGATTTTGCCTTTGGGCGCGCTTGTGGTCGTGCTAGCCGGCTTGCTGTCCGCCTTCATGTTCCAACGGCTGCGACGCGCGCACGACGAGCTGTCGACGCGCGAAGCCGACGCGTGGCGCCAGGCGCGGTCCGACGCTTTGTCCGGACTGCCGAACCGCACGCACTTTATTGAAGAACTCGGCCGTCGGCTGGAGACGACGTCGTCGAGCCAGAGCGTGCTGGTCGCCTACATCGACATCGACCGCTTCAAAGTCATCAACGACACGATGGGCCACGAAGCCGGCGATCACCTAGTGCGCCAAGTGTCCGAACGGTTGACGGAGTTCTTGCCCGGCAGCGACTTTGTCGCCCGCTTCGGCGGCGACGAATTCGCCGTCTTGCGCTCGACGCGCGACGACAAGGACGGCGACAAATTGAGCGACGTGCTCAAGCGCGCGTTCGCAGACCCGTTCCAGATTTCCGTGCACAAAACGCAGGTCACAGCCTCGATCGGCGTCGCCAGCGCGCCGCGAGACGGCACGACCATCGAACAATTGATGCGCAACGCCGACATCGCGCTCTACGAATCCAAAAACAACGGCCGCGATCGCGCCACGGTTTTCGTGCCTCGCATGGCGCAACGCATCAGCGAACGCCGCGCCATCGAGCTCGAACTGCGTGACGCTTTGGAGAACGACCGCCTGGCCCTGGCCTATCAACCGATCGTGTCGTCCGAGTCGTCGGAAGTCGACGGAGTCGAGGCGCTTCTGCGCTGGACCCGCGACGACGGCAGCTCCGTCTCCCCCGCCGACTTCATTCCGATCGCCGAAGAAGTCGGCATGATGCCGAGCTTGGGGGCCTGGGTCATTGACCGCGCCCTCGAAGACGCACGCCGATGGCCTGACTTGAAGGTGTCGGTCAATCTGTCGCCGGCGCAGTTCAACAACGTCGACTTGAGCCATCAAATCCACGACGCCAGCCAAGCCTGGGGCATTCACCCCTCGCGCGTCGTGTTCGAGATCACCGAGGGGGTCTTGCTGGACGCCTCGGCGCAAACCCGCTCGACGCTCGGCGCCATCCGGGAGATGGGCTTCGAAATCGCGCTCGACGATTTCGGCACCGGGTTTTCCAGCTTGCAGTATCTGAGCGAGTACGAGTTCGACAAGATCAAGATCGACCGCTCGTTCGTGCAAGGCATCTCCAAGTCGCGGCGGTCGCTGACCATCGCCCAAGCCGTGGTAAGCATCGGCCGCGGGCTGGGCATGAACGTGGTTGCGGAGGGCGTCGAAAACCAGGCCGATGCGGCAGTCGTGCAACTTCTGGGTTGCACCCAATTCCAGGGCTTTCATTTATATAGGCCGCTCGCTGCGGACCGGATCGACGTTATCGTGAAAGCCTTGGGACCAGTCTCGCATTTGCCGGCGCGTCAAGCCGCCGCCTTCGACCCTCGCCGCGCCAAAGCCTCCTAGCCTCCGTCAGCTCTCGACGCGTGCGCAGATCGTCTTGGGTTCAAGAAATTCTTCTGTTCCGTAGTGCGCGCCCTCGCGGCCAAGGCCGGATTCCTTGCAACCGCCGAACGGCGCCACAGCCGTCGAAATCAGCCCGGTGTTGAGCCCGACCATCCCATATTCCAATGCTTCGGCCACTCTTACGGCGCGGTCGGCGTCGCGGGTGTAGAAGTACGACGCGAGCCCGGCGCGGGTCGCGTTGGCGCGTCGCACCACTTCGGATTCGTCGTGGAACTGAATCAGGCCGGCGACTGGCCCGAACGTCTCCTCACGGCAAATCAGGGCGTCTACCGCCACGTTGGCGATCACCGTCGGAGCGTAGAAGGCCCCCCCCGTGCCGGCGTCAGGCTGACGTTTGCCGCCAGTGAGCACTCTCCCGCCACCCGAGACCGCGTCAGCGACATGTCGTTCAACTTTCTCCAGCGCCTTGGCGTTGATCAACGGTCCTTGGTCGGTGTCGCCGGCGAGACCGTCACCGACGCGCAACTTACCAGCCGCGGCAGCAAGTCGGTCGGCGAAGGCGTCGTGGAGCGATTCGTGCACGAAAATGCGGTTGGCGCAAACGCACGTTTGACCGGTGTTGCGGAATTTTGATGCCAGCGCCCCGTCCGCCGCGGCGTCCAGATCGGCGTCGTCGAAGACGATGAACGGCGCATTGCCGCCAAGCTCGAGCGAGACCCGCTTCACCGTCGCCATGCAGCGCGCGGCAAGTTTTTTCCCGACCGCCGTCGAACCGGTGAACGTGAACTTGGCCACGCGTTCGTCGGACGTCAGGACGTCGCCGATCGGCGCAGCGTCGCCGGTGACAACGTTCAGCACACCGGACGGCAAACCCGCCTCTTGACCCAACGCCGCCAACGCCAGCGCTGAAAAAGGGGTCAATTCAGAGGGCTTGATCACGACGGTGCAACCGACGGCGAGCGCCGGCGCGACTTTGCGCGCGATCATGGCGGCGGGAAAGTTCCACGGCGTGATCGCCGCGACCACGCCGACCGGCTGCTTGATCACGCTCAGCCGCATGTCGGCCGCGTGCCCGGGGATGATTTCGCCGGTTGCGCGGCGCGCCTCTTCAGAAAACCACTCGATAAAGGACGCCGCGTAGGCGATTTCGCCTCGGGCCTCCGCCAAGGGCTTGCCTTGTTCGGCGGTCATCAGGCGGGCGAGATCGTCGACATTTTCCATCGTCAAGTCGAACCAGCGCCGCAGGGTCCTGGCGCGGTCGTGGGCGGACCGCGCCCGCCAATCGGGAAACGCGGCGTGGGCGGCAGCTATCGCGTCGCGCGTTGCGGCCGCACTCAGGTTCGGGACGGTCCCAAGCGCGCGCCCCGAGGCCGGGTTCAGCACGTCGATCGCACCGCCGCCGCCAACCCAATCGCCGTCGATCAAAGCGGCCTGTTTGAGCAAATCCGGGCGCGCAAGCGCTAGCCGGGCCGTTTCCTCGGCGTTCGCTGTCGTCACCATGCTGATCCTCGTTTGCTGCGCCCCGGCGGGCGGCGATCAAATTCAATCATTGCCTGTCGACGGTGTCATGGTGGGCGATTATCGTTCAGCCGACTGTGAACCTTCCGGGGGCTCCATGCCGGTTCTAATTGGAAGCGCGCACATCTTGGTCGCGGTGATGTGCGCGGTGCACATCGTCCGAACCAGCCGGCCGATGTATTGGATTTTTATCGTACTGGCGTTTCCGTGGATCGGATCCTTGATCTACGTCGCCGCCGAGATCCTGCCGTCCTTGTTCGGAGGGCGACGCGCCCGCGCGGCGGGCCGGGCCGCGACCAAGGCAATCGATTCGGGACGCGAAGCGCGCCAGGCGCTGCATGAGCTGGAGGTGACGCGCACGCCGTCCAATCTTAAGCGCGCGGCGGACGCCCTTTTGGACGTAGGCCGCACCGACGAGGCCTTGGCGCTCTACCGCGAGGCCACCGGCGGCGCGTTCGCCGACGACCCCTCCCTGCTCGCCGGACGCGCGCGCGCTGAATTCTTGGCCGGCGACGCGGACGCCGCGCTGCGAAGCCTCGAGTCGCTGCGACAGGTCGAACCCAACGCGCGAATGCCGGAGGAGCATTTGCTCTACGCCCGCGCGCTCGAAGCGACCGAGCGCTCGGAAGAGGCGCTCAAGGAATACGGCAACGTCGCTCGCTACTACCCCGGCGCGGAGGCCTATGCGCGTTGGGCGCTGCTGCTCGAAAAAGCCGGCCGCGACGACGAGGCCTAGGGGAAATGGAAGCACATACTCGACGGGGCCCGAATCACTCCCGAATTCGCCCGGCGAACGCAGCGCGCCTGGATCGACATGGCCCGTACGCACGCCCGCTAGGCGGTCACTCCCAGTTCTCGATCACGTCGACGAAGCGGGTCAGCCACGCGTTGGTTTGAAAACCGTCAAGCACTCGGTGGTCGATCGTCAAGGTGACGTAAGCCATGGGGCGGATCACCATGCGATCTTCGCCGTCGAGATCGGCGACGACGACACGCTTCTCCAACTTGCCGACGCCAAGGATCGCGGACTGCGGCTGGTTGATGATGATCGGCGCGGCGAGCAAGCTGCCGCTGACGCCGTGGTTGGAGATCGAAAACGTCCCTCCCCTGACATCGTCTTGCGACAATTTCCCGGCCTTCGCCCGCGCGGTGACGTCTTGCAATTGCTCGGCGACGCCGAACAGGTCGAGGTCCTGAACTTTTCGGATCACCGGCGCAATCAGGCCTTTGTCTTCAAGCGCCGTGCCGACTCCGATGTTGACGTCCGCGAATATTTCGACGGCATCATCGCGCAGGCGGCTGTTGACCTGCGGGACGGACCGCATGGCTTCGGCGGACGCGCGCAGGAAGTAGGCCGTGAACGTGAGATTGACGTTTCGCTTGGCGAACTTCGACTTCTTTGACGCGCGATCGGCGATGATCGCGGACATGTCCGCTTCGAACAGGGCCGTGACATGCGGCGCCGTGGCGACGCTCTCGGTCATGTGCGCGGCGATCCGCCGGCGCATGGAGTCGAGCGGAATGAGGCGGCTGTCGACACCTGCCTCGGCCGTCGATTCGCCGCCGCTTCGCGCGATCAAGAAAGAGTCGACGTCGGCCCGGGTGAGTCGGCCGTCACGGCCGGTGCCAGGAATCACCGCCGGATCAAGGCTGTGGTCCTCAATCAGCCGGCGGACCGCAGGGCTGAGGCGCTTTTCGCGGGTCTCTCCGGCGGCTGTCGTCAACTTCGGTTCGTCTTTTTTAGAGGCGGACTTCGCCGTTTTCGGCGCCGCCTTGGGCGCGCCGGCTCCAAGCGGATCGAGCCGCGCGAGCACGGTTCCCGGTTCAACCTCTTGGTCGAGCTGGCCGATCAGCTCAGCGATCACGCCGGCGGCCGGAGACGGCACTTCGACGGCGACCTTGTCGGTCTCAAGTTCGGCCACGGGTTCGTGCTCGGCGACCGTGTCGCCGACTTGCTTCAGCCAGGACTTGAGCACCGCCATCGTGCCTTCCTGGCCGTCCTCCGGGGCGACGATGTCGATCCGTTCCGCCATGGTCAAAAACCTGCCAGATCTTCAATCGCGGCGCGGATGCCGTCGACGTTCGGAACAACCGCGTTCATCAAGATCGGCGCGTACGGGCTCGGCACGTCAGGCATGGTGACCCGGCGCACGGGAGCGTCGAGTTCGAGAAACGCTTCGTCGGCGACCACAGCCGCGATTTCGGCGCCGAAGCCGGCTGTGACGTTGTCCTCGTGAACGATCAGGCACCGGTGCGTGCGGCGCACCGATTCCAGCACTGCCGACTTGTCCCACGGCGACAGCGTGCGCAGGTCGATGACGTCGGCGTTCGCGCCCGCGGTCTCGGCCGCGGCTGCGGCCGCGCAGCGTTCCGCCATGGCGCCCCAGGTGACGACGGTGACATCGTCGCCCTGGCGCAGCGTCTTCGCACGGCCGAACTCAAGGACGTAGTCGTCGCCGGGGTAAGGCCGGCGCGACCAGGGGGCGTCCAAGCACGAGCGGTGCTCGAAAAAGATCACCGGATCGTTGCCGCGCAGCGCCGCGCGCAAAAGGCCGACGGCGTCGGCTGCGTTCGACGGCATGGCGACTCGCCAACCGATGTTGTGCAGCCATTGCACCTCCCCGGTTTGGCTGTGCCACGGGTCGCCGCACTTGAAAAATCCGCCGGGAATTCGAACCACCATCGGCGCGGCGAAACGGTTCGCTGTGCGCCAGCGCATCGTGCCGCAGTCGTTGAGCTGCTCGGCCGCCGGGTCGGCGTACTTTCGAAACTGAATCTCGGGCACCGGCATCAATCCTGCGAGCGCCATGCCGACCGCGCGGCCGATAATTCCCTCTTCTGAGAGGCTGGTGTCGAAAACACGATCGGCGCCGTGCTTTTCCTGCAGGCCCATGGTGACCGCGTGGACGCCGCCTTTCGGACCGACGTCTTCGCCGAAGACGGCGACCTTCGGGTTGATCGCCAATTCATGATCAAGAACGCGCCGGATCGCCGTGACCATGTTGATGCGCGCCCCGTCCGACGCAGGCGAATTCGTGCTCGCCGGAACCGTGTGGCCTTCGACCGCCAGTCCGCCTTTGATCTGAAGTTCCGGCGCGCCGCTTGGGCCGACCTCCGAAAACACGTGGCGGGTGATTGCGTCCGGCGTCGGGTCGGGCTGCGCGAGCGCCGCCGCCAAATTCTCCGCGACATGCTTGTCCGCCGCTTCGAGCGTCATCCGCCATTCGTCTTCGGACATCACGTCCGGCACGAGATGCGCCTTCAGCTTGGGCCAGGGGTCGCGCGCGCGCTCGTCCGCAATTTGCGCGTCGGTCTTGTAGGCCTGGGTGTCCTGCGCCGAATGGCCGTTGAGCCGCGGCACCGACACGCGCACGAGGGCCGCGCCTTTGCGGTCGCGCACATGCACCACCGCCTCGCCGATCATGGCGTCGGCCCCGGCGGGGTCGGTGCCGTCGCCGTTCCAAATTGCAAGATTCTTGAACGCGCCGAGATTGGCGGCGATGTCGCCGCCCGGCGTCTGCAGATCAGACGTCACCGAAATCCCGTAGCCATTGTCTTCAATGAAAAAAAGCATCGGCAACTCGAGCGTCGTCGCCATCGTCAACGCCGACCAGAAGCCGTTCGTCGCCGCGGACGCCTCGCCGCCGAAAGCGACCGCGATGGCGCCTTCGTAGGCGGTGTCGCCGAGCACCGTGCGGCGGTATTCGACGGCTTGGGCCCAGCCGGCGGCCGGCGTGAACTGCGCGCCGACGCCGCCGCACATCGGCAAAGCCGACGGCCCGTCTGGATTGGGATGATTGAACACCGCGCCGATGTCGCGCCCATCGCTGTAGCCGCCAGCCTTGCCCATGCAGGAGGCGAGCGCGTCGGACGGCGGCACGCCGAGCGTCAGCATCACCGGCCGTGATCGGTAGTAGGCGGTGATTGCGTCGTGCTTGTGAGTCAGTCGCGAAGCGAGAAGA
>JAJFFL010000166.1 GCA_021776705.1 Alphaproteobacteria bacterium | reverse complement strand
CGGTCTCGGCGTCGCGCACGCGCACCGAGATTCAGACGACCGAGACCGGTCTGATCGCCACCTTCCGCGACTACGGCACGGACGTGCAGATTCACTTCGACTGCACGACTCAAGACGTCGCGGCGCCGGAGTCGGTGGAGGAAGAGCGCGCCCGCTTCGAAGAGACGCCGCCGGCGTGCCTGGACGAAGCCGAAGCGCGCGGGCAGGCGGACCGGTTTGTGATTTTCTCAAGCATTGTTCGGTAGGGGCTCATGCGCGCGTTTCTCATCGTCGTCGCCGTCGCCGCGTTGGGCGCCGTCGCCTGGAAGCTGGAGTTGATCCAGCAATATGTGCCGCCGCCGTCGGCGGGGCCGCAGTCCCCTGTCGTCACGCCGGATCCGCTGGTCCCTGACGTCTCCGAGCCCGATGTGTCCGAACCGGACGTCGGCGAACCCGACCCAAGCCCCCCTGAGGTCGAGCAACCCGATGCGACGGAGCCGGACGCAACCGATCCCGTCGTCGACGCGCCTGACGCAACGGAGCCGGTTGCGGAACTCCCCGACGCCACAGATCCTGACGTCGACGTCCCGGACGCGACGGAACCCGACGCCGAAGCGCCGGACGCGACAGAACCGGATTCGGATTCGACGGAGCCGGACGCGGAAACCCCTGACGTGACAGAGCCGGACACGACGGAGCCGGACACGACGGAGCCGGACGTGACGGACCCGGACACGGTCGATCTCGGCGGCTCGGGACTGCCCGACGGGCCCGGGTTCGCTTACGCGGAGGCCGGCGCGCTCGAGTGCGTGACCACCGGCATCCGCGACCTGACCGTGCACGCCCCCGACATTCGCTTTCCGCTCGAAAGCGACGCGACGTTCCTGAATTCGCAGCTCTACCGCGCCGGCGGCAGCCGCGACCCGGACAAGTGGCGCGACCAGTGCGACGCCTGGAACTACGCCGAGCCGTGGCGCGACAACTATTGCGAACCGCGCCCGGGCACGAACCGCAAGGCGTTCATGTGCGCTTCGTCGGAGATCCACCAGGGGCAAGACATTCGAGCCGGTTCCGCCAGCGTCTGCGAGACCCTGCGGCGGCGCTCCGCGGCCGACCGCACGCTGGTGCCGGTCGTCGCCGTCGCCGACGGCCGGATCACCAACATCGGCAGCTATTCGGTGACCTTGCAGGCGGAGGGCGGCCCCAACAACGGCACCCAATTCAAGTACCTGCACCTCAACATGCGGGCGCTCTGGGTGACCGCCGGCGAGGAAGTTCAGGCCGGCGACCGGATCGGCTACATGTCCAACGACTTCGGCTCGTCGGCGACCACCTTCCACCTGCATTTCGAGATCTGGAAAAACATCGACGGCGACGGCTGGACCGCGGTCTCGCCGTACATGTCGCTGGTGCGCGCCTACGAAAGACAACGCGGCCGCGGCACGCCGGCGGCGCCGCCGGCGGGGTGTCCGACCGGTTAGATCGGCCGAAATCAAAGGAATTGAGAACAACAGCTCCGATCCGGCTCCCCGCCTTGCGGCGGAGGCGCGAGCCGGTATATTCCCGCGCTCTTTGGTGAGGTGGCCGAGTGGTCGAAGGCGCACGCCTGGAACGCGTGTAGGCGGGTAACCGTCTCGTGGGTTCGAATCCCACCCTCACCGCCAGAGGCTACCCATCAATTGACGGCGCCGAGGAAACGCCGCCAGACGTCGAGGCTGGGCGCTTGACGGGTTGGCGACGGCGACGCGCGCCTCGCAGAGGCCGCCGACGGAAAGAAGACCTGCTGGATTTCTGCCGAGTTCCGCGTTGAGCCGCCGCGCGGCTCAGCGACCAAGCTGCGATCAACCAGCTCGGGCGGTCGCGGCGGCGGTCACTCCGCGGCCGGGCGCGCGACGAGGGAGTAGGGCTTCGTCTGGCGCGTGAACATCTGACTCACGAATGGCGAGGACATCGCGCGTAGCAAGGCGCTGTAGTTGATCGCGAAAGAAATCTCGTCGCCGACCGACACGCGGCGGCGGCCGGTGTCGACGATGAGGTGATCGCTGCTGGCGCCGAGGATGTCGATTCCAGCGGGCGGAACCAGGCCGCAGGGGTCGGTGTCTTGGCGTCCCACGGCGAGTATCGCTTGCGAGACCGCGCCCCGATCCCTTGCGCGCGGCGTCTCGCCGAAAGCGTTCTGAGCGATCGCGCCCCACGGCAGCGATGGCTTAAGCTTCGATTCGATTACTTCGGCGACGAGCGTGATCGCATCGGTGTGAAGACCGTCGATTGCTTTGCGGTGAAGCGCTTCACGTCCGAACAACAGCGATTCACCCAGACGAAGATTGTTGATCCGGCCGGTGTCCGGTCGGTCCAGCGCCCACTCGAGATTGGCGGAATTGCCTCCCGACACGATGCCGAGAGTGAGGCCGCACGTCACGTCGATCGAGTCGGCCAACGCCGTAAGTTCGGCCATGTTTGTCGCGTCGGGCGACGTTCCGCTGAGGCAGGCGAGATTGGCTCCGATGCCCTTGACCGCAATATTCGGCAGACGGAGCACCGCGTGAACGAAGGCCTCAAGATCTCCCGGCATAATCCCTTCGCGGAGATCGCCAAGCTCCACCATGAGCACGACGCCGTGCGTGCGCCCAATTTTTCGCGCCGCCGCCGAAAGCGCGGCTATGACGTCGAGCTCGGTGTTGAAGCTCACGTCCGCGTGCATCGCCACGCCGCTCGCTTGACTGAGCATCGGCGAGCGCAGCAGCGTCATGTGCGCCGCGACGGGTGCGCGCCGCATCTTCTCGATGTTCTCGATCCGAGAGTCGCCGATGCCCGCGACGCCGCCTCGGAGAAACGTGTCGGCGATTTCGGCGGAGCCGAGCGCGGCCTTGGTTACGCCGGTGACGGAAATCCCTACGGTCGCAAGTCGCGAGACCAGCGATCGAACGTTGTGATGAATCTTGGCGAGGTCGATCTCCAGCCGCGGCGCGCCCTTCACGCGTCTACGGCCGGCTCCCGGCGCATATTCGCAGTCTTGATCTCGGGGAACGCCGAAAAAACCATGTCCAAGAGGCGTTCGGTCGATCGGGTCAGAGCGTCGGTGACCGGGACCCCGAGTTCGCGCTCGTAACGAACGATCGCCGAGCTCACCTCAGCGTCGGTCATGTTTTCGTGGTTGATCGTGAGGCCGATGACTTTCGTGTCGGAGAACGTCTCAATCAGATTGATCTCGCTGGCGGGCGTCGGCATCGGCATGCGCTCGAAGTCGCAGCGATTGGATCGCCCGGGCGCGTGCTGCAAGATCACGCCGTTCGGAGCGCCGCCTCGTAGAATGAACGAGGACGTCGAATACGCGGGGTGACTAAGCGACCCTTGACCCTCGATGATGACGACGTCCGGATTTTCGACCTCAACGGCTTCCAAAATGACGGCTTCCATTTCGCCGGAGCAAAATTGAGATGGGACAGCGTCGAGCGCGACGCCATAGCGAGCCCCTTGCATGAGGCCGGTTTGACCGGTGCCGATCATGACCGCTTTCACGCCGCAATCATTGAGAGCGCGGGTCAGAATGGTGGCCGTCGTGCGCTTGCCGATGGCGCAGTCGGTTCCGAGAATGGCGATTCGCGGGCACACGACGTCGGCGATGCGTCCGCTGAACATGCGCAAGTCCTTCTTTGCGCGCGGTCTTCGGACGTCGATGATTTTTACGTTGCTCACGGCCTTCGCCGCTGAAAACTCTTCATCGTCGTCGAGAAATTCGTGAAGTCCGCTGACGATGTTCATTCCCCGACCGATCGCTTCAAGCACGAGGCTGCGTTCGTGGTTCGACAACATGCCGCTCGACGGGGCGATTCCGAAGATGAAGTAATCCGGCACGACGCCGGCGTGCGCCAAAGCCTCGGCGAGGTTGCGATGGATCGGAATGGCGTTTGGGTTCTCGCCGAGCACCACGCCTGAATCGCGGCCGGCCTTTTCGCTGTCGATGACGGAGAGAATGGCGTATTTCTCAGAGTGCCGAACGAGCCCGTTGGCGGTCTTCCCGTCGATCGAGCCGAAGTTCGCTTCACAGTAGATGATTGCGGTCGCCCGTCGCGTCGCCTCGGGTCGGCGCGCCGGCGCGGACGACGCCGGGATTCTGAGAGCCGCGGGTACGGGCGCGTCGAGAACGCGAAGTCTCGGCGAGGCCGGCGCAATGGTTGCGATCATCTTGGGTCCTTTTGGGGGAAGCGCGCATCTTGGGAACACGCGGAAGATATCGGTCATCGAGAATCGTCGTCTGCGCACCGGTTGAGGTGCGTGGGCGATGGAACGGTCATCGTGCGTGTCGGTTCGTCTGGCGGCGCGGTTCAAACGGTCCGCAACGCCTGCCCGGCGTTTGGGTCAGTTCAATCGAAGAGCGGATCGCCAGGCGGTCAGGATTGTCGGAAGAGTGTGCTCCCTGCACATCTCACGCGTCAGAGCTCAAATATTTCACAATCAAGACTAAATAAAAGATAATCACGTACGTCACGAATTGTCGTCAATGCAAGTATCATGTATGCAGCAATAAATAGCAAATATTTTGTTGTGGGAGAAATCGCTGATTTCCATTTCTCTTTTCCATACAACGATGGATCCGTTGCCGCCCATTCGTCGCTCTTGGCCACAGAATCAGCGCCAATGGTTTCCTAGTCCGCTTCGCCGCCGTTGGCCTTGATGTAGGCGATGACGTCGGCGCGCTGTTGCGGATCGCGAAGTCCGGCGAACGACATGATCGTGCCGGGCATGAAACTTCGTGGGTTCTCGAGGTACGCCGACAAGGATTCTTCGGTCCAAACCACATTGGAATTTTTGTTCACGTCGGAATAGCGAAAGTCTTCGAGCGCGCCGGCTTCGCGACCGATCACGCCGTGCAACGACGGGCCGACGCGATTCACGCCTTCCTGCAGCACATGGCAGGCCATGCACTGGCGGAAGACCCGTGCGCCGGAGGCGAGGTCGCCTTGCATCTCGCCGTTCACTGTCGCCACGGGCAGGGTGGCCGGGGTCTCCGGAGTTGTGATTTCGGTGTCGGCGACGACAGCGTCAGCGGCGCCGCCGTTCGCCGCCGCGTCGCCGCTCGATTGCGACTCATCGGAACAAGCCGTGGCCGAAAACGCCAGCGCACCGGTCAACGCGACCATCAAGGTTGTGCGATCGACCATTCATCCTCTCCAACAGGGTAAGCGGCGGCGTCGCCGCCAGCGCTGAAACTTTAGGCCGGCGCGGCCGAGATTTCAGACCGCGCGCGGATCGACGTCGCAGCTCGACGTCACCGGTACAGCAGAAATGTATCCCGCTCGCGCCGCCAAGCGTCTTCATCCGTCGCGGCGAGCGCGTCAAGGTCGCTCGGGGTCGCGGCCGGGTCGTCGACCCAGGCGCGCAGATCCGGGCCGCCGTTGATGACGTCGATCGCGAGCTTGTCGAATTCGTACTCGTAGGCGAATTCGCGCCACAGGGCGTAGTCGGGATAGAGACGGCGGATCGCCTTGAACGCGAGCGCTTGCAGCCGCCACGGCCGAAACGCGTCGTGGCCGTAGCTCGCGTCTTCGACATGAAGCTGGACGCCCGCGCACAGCGCGCCGGCGTGCTTGTGAAAGGTCGGCTCGAACCAGCAAGGGCGCAGACGGCATCCCTCAAGCCAAGCCGGAGCCAAAGCGCGCATCTCGTCGATGACGCGGGCGGCGTCGATGTCGGGAGCTCCGAAAAGTTCGAGCGGCCGCGTCGTGCCGCGTCCTTCGGACAAGGTCGTGCCCTCGACCATGACCGTGCCGGCGTAGGCGCGGGCCATGGAAAGGTTGGGCGCATTGGGGCTGGGATTGATCCAGGCGCGTTCGCCCAGCGGCCATCCGAAACCGGGCGCCGCGCCGGGCCGCCAATTCTCGATTTCGACGACGTTGTACTCGACGTCGAGATGTCCCGACTCAATGAACCAGCGGCCGAGTTCGCCCAGAGTCATTCCGTGGCGCATCGGCATCGGGCCGGCGCCGACGAAGCTCTCCCAACCCGGCCGCAAGGTGAGACCTTCGACCGGGCGCCCGGCGGGATTGGGCCGATCCAGCACCCACACGGCTTTGCCGTGGGCGGCCGCCGCTTCAAGGACGTAGAGCAACGTGGTGATGAAGGTGTAGATGCGGCAGCCGAGATCCTGAAGATCGATGAGAACGACGTCGAACGTCTGCATCATGGCGTCGGTCGGCCGCCGCACTTCGCCGTAGAGGCTGAACACCGGGACGCCGTGGATCGGGTCGTCGTAGTTCGGCGACTCGACCATGTTGTCTTGCTTGTCGCCGCGCAACCCGTGTTGCGGGCCGAACGCCGCCGTGACGTCGACGCCGTCGCAGGCGGCCAGGGCGTCCAGCGCGTGAGTCAGGTCCCGCGTCACCGACGCCGGGTGCGCAAGCAAGGCGACGCGCTTGCCGGCGAGCGGCGCGCGCAGCTTTGGGTTCAAGAGAAGTCGATCAAGGCCGAAGTTCATCGCCGGAAAACTGCTGGAAGTTCCACAGTGAAGCAATCGCTATCGTGAAAGTCCGGCGCCCCCTGCGGATGGGCGAGCGCCCAATAAGAAAGGGCGCCGTCCGCGGATTCGAGCACCGCGGCGACGCCGAGCCGCCACGCCGTCGGCGCAGCAAATTTTGGCGACACGTCCAGGTCGACGGTGGCGCGCAGTCGCATTTCGTCGCTCTTGATCGCCACGTCGCAGGCCGGCGGGCGGATTTCGAGCGACCGCATTCCGGATCGCCGGGAATCGAACCTGTACGCGTCCCAGTCGCCGGACGGCGAAAAATTGAATTCCACGTAGGCCGCATCCTCGCCGCCGCGCAGGAAGGCTTCAAAGCAGGTGCGCCGCCACAGCTTGTCGGTTCGAGTCGGGGCGGGTGAGGCCGGAGGCAATCGCAGCGCGCCTGTGTCGCCGGTAAGCCGGTAGTCCAGTTGCAGCCGGCTTGGCGACGGACGGGAGATTTCCACATCGATCGCCACGTCGACGGGACCGGAGTCGGGATGGATGATGAGCGAGCGGCGCATGGCCGGAGTGTTGCGGCGATATTCTTGAGAAATCGTGGCGACGGGTCAGCGGCTTGAAGACTCGGCCGCATCCGCGACAATCATGTCGTTTCGAGTCGCCCTTCAACGCGCGGCTGCGCATTCGGCGAGGTGTCATGTCCAAGCTTCAGATCGTCGATCACCCCCTTGTCCAGCACAAGCTGACGCTGATGCGCGACAAGGCCACGCCGTCGGACCAATTCCGACGCTTGTTGCGCGAAATCTCGGCGTTGCTTTGCTACGAGGTGACCCGCGAACTCGCGCTCGAAGACGTTGAAATCGAGACTCCCGTGGCGACGATGGTCGGCCGTCGAATCGCCGGCAAGAAGATTGTCTTCGCGCCGATCCTGCGGGCCGGCATGGGGTTCCTCGACGGGCTTCTGGATCTGGTTCCGACAGCGCGGGTCGCGCACATCGGGCTCTACCGCGATCCCGAGACCCTCG
This sequence comes from Alphaproteobacteria bacterium, assembly GCA_021776705.1. Lineage (GTDB taxonomy): Bacteria > Pseudomonadota > Alphaproteobacteria > Caulobacterales > Maricaulaceae > JAJFFL01. Next base: position 32,163 of record JAJFFL010000166.1, on the reverse strand, counting down.
ACGCGGTCGAATACTATTTTAAGGCGCCGCCGGATCTTGGCGCGCGGCTGGTGGTGGTCGTCGATCCGATGCTCGCCACCGGCCACACGGCGGTCGCGGCGGTCGACCGGCTGAAGGCCTACGGCGCGACGAACTTGCGATTCATGTGCTTGCTGGCGGCGCAGGAAGGCGTGAAGGAATTTCAAGCTCGCCATCCGGATGTCCCGGCCTGGACGGCCGCCTTGGACGAAAGGCTCAACGAGCACGGCTACATCGTTCCGGGCCTCGGCGACGCCGGCGACCGCATGTTCGGGACCAAGTGAACGCTCAGTAGAACGCCTGAAGGCCCGTCTGCGCACGGCCGAGGATGAGCGCGTGCACGTCGTGGGTGCCCTCATACGTGTTCACGGTCTCGAGGTTCATCGCGTGGCGGAGCACGTGATACTCCTCGGAGATGCCGTTGCCGCCATGGATGTCCCGGGCGACGCGGGCGATGTCGAGTGCTTTGCCGCAATTGTTGCGCTTCATCATCGAAATCGCTTCAGGCAACCAGGCGCCTTCGTCGATCAGGCGGCCGAGGCGAAGCGCGCCTTGCAGGCCGAGCGCGATGTCGGTCTGCATGTCGGCGAGTTTTTTCTGCACGAGCTGAGTTTGGGCGATCGGCTTGCCGAACACGACTCGGTCCATGGCGTAGTCGCGCGCCGCCATCCAACAAAACTCCGCCGCGCCCATCGCGCCCCAGGCGATGCCGTAGCGCGCCTTGTTGAGACACGAGAACGGGCCCTTGAGGCCTGACACGTTCGGCAACAAGGCGTCGTCGGGCACGAACGCGTCCGCCAGACTGATCTCGCCGGTGACCGAGGCGCGCAGGCTCCACTTGCCGTCGATCTTCGGCGTCGTGAATCCTTCCACGCCGCGTTCGACGACGAAGCCGCGAATCTTGCCGTCGAGCTTCGCCCAAACAACGGCGAGATCGGCGATCGGCGAATTGGTGATCCACATCTTGGCGCCGTTCAGCACGTAGCCGCCGTCGACTTTCTTTGCGTTGGTCCGCATGGCGCCGGGGTCGGAGCCGCCGTCGGGCTCGGTGAGGCCGAAACAGCCGACCCATTCGCCGGTCGCGAGCTTGGGCAGGTATTTCTTTTTCTGATCTTCGGTCCCGAACGCCAAGATCGGGAACATCACCAGCGAAGATTGCACGCTCATCGCCGAGCGGTATCCGGAATCGACGCGCTCAACCTCACGGGCGACCAGACCGTAGGCGACGTGGTTGAGTCCGGCGCCGCCGTACTCTTCCGGGATCGTCGAGCCCAGCAATCCGAGCGCGCCCATCTCGGTCATGATCTCGCGGTCGAAGCGCTCCTCCCGGTTGGCCGATATCACCCGCGGCATCAACTTGTCCTGGGCGTAGCCGCGCGCGGTCTCGGCGACCATGCGCTCGTCCTCGCTGAGCTGCCCGTCGAGTTGGAGCGGATCCTCCCAATTGAATGTGATCGCATTGTCGATGCTGGATTCGTGAACGGCCATAGGGGTTTGCTCGTGTGTCGAGGCGCGGCGCAGGCCGCCGATGTGGTCAGGATATCGCTTTTCGCCGGCCGACGTCAGCCGCGCGGCCGCAGGGGTGACCCAGATCGCGCGGCGACGCAAGACGCGATCCGAGGCGCCGCGGCCGTTCTGTGAGTGTCGGCGACGGCTTATTCGGCCGGTTGCGCGCCGGTCAACACTTCGACCGCGTCGGCTTCCGTGTCGTCGTCGAGGCTGGAGCCGAAAGTCCGCTGCTTGCGTCCGGTCCAGGCGCCGACGACATGGCGCTTGATGTCGGCGCCGATCGCGTACAGCGCCGGCACGAAGAACAAGGTCACGAACAAAGCCGACATGACCCCGTAGGCGAGGCCGATGCCGACCGGGATGAGGAACTTGGCCTGAATGGAGCGCTCCATCATCAGCGGGACCAGGCCGACAAACGTCGTCACCGACGTCAGGAGAATCGGCCGGAACCGCGCCGTCCCGGCTTCGAGCAGCGCCTTGGCGCCGCCCATGCCCTGGTCGCGCAATCGGTTGACGTAGTCGATAAGCACAAGGTTGTCGTTCACGGCCACGCCGGCCGCCGCGACGATTCCGAGGATCGAGAAGATCGACATCACCTGGCCCATAGCCAGATGGCCGGCCACGGCGCCCATGAAACAGAACGGAATCGCGGCGAACAGAATCAAGAACGGCTGTCCGTAGGAACGAAACGCAATCGCCACCAAGAAGTAGGCGATGCCGAGGGCGATGCCCGAAAGCGTCATGAACTCGACCATGAATTCCCGTTCGCCCTCGGCCTGTCCAATCGAACCGCGGGTGATCGTCGGGTGACGCGAGTCAAAATCGTCCCAGAAGTTTTCATTCAGATCGCGGCGAATGTCGCCGGCGATCTCCGACGGCGACTCGGCGCTGACCACCGCGGCGCGCTGCCGCTCGCGGCGCAGAATCGTCTTGATGCCGGGCGCGTACGACAGTTCCGCGACGGCCGAGAGCGGAACTTCGCGGCCGTCCGCGGTGCGGATGCGCATTTGGTTGAGGTAGTCGAGCGACTCGCGGTCTTCGGCGGGATAGCGCACGAACACGCGCACGTCCTGACCGTCGCGCGGCAGACGTTGCACTTGCTCGCCGTAGAAGCCCTGGCGCACTTGGCGTGTGACGTCGGCCAAAGTCAGACCAAGCGACTCCGCTCCGGGCGTCAAGTTGATCTGAACTTCGTCGGTGGCGCTCTCGATGTCGTCGACGACGTTGAAGACGCCGTCGAACGTGCGCAGGTACGCCTTGATGTCGTCGGCGGCGACGCGGAGGTCGTCGAGGCTCGGCGAATGCAGCAGAAATTGCAGCGGCGGACCGGAGTCGTTCAGCGTGAAGTCGACCTCCATTTCCTCCGCGTCCGGCACTTCGCCGATCAGCGCGCGCAGGCGGTCCGAGGCTTCGGCGGCCGACGACGTGCGGCTTTCCGGCGGCGTCAGCTTCACGAGCGCCAAGATGTTGTTTTCGCGCACGCGCGTGTACCAGTTCTCGACGATGCGTTCGCCGCTGGCGTTGGCTTCGGCTTCGAGTTCCTGCTCGGCCAACTGGATCTGAGTCAGCACCTGCAGGGACCGCGAGTAGGGCGTGCCTTCCGGCAGGCGCACGCTGACTTCGATCTGGTCCGACTCGATTTCCGGCATGAACGAGAATTTCACCCAGCCGGTCGTCACCAATCCGATGGAGACGATCATGGCCGCGATGAAAATCGATGCGGTCAAGTAGCGGTGCATGATCGCGACGTGCATCAGCGGGCGATAGACGCAGCGGCCGGTCCATACGACGGAATTGGCGATCGCTTGCTGGAATTTCAGGAACCGTCCGTACAGCCCCGTCGACGCTTGCACCGGCTTCAGATGACCCAAGTGCGCGGGCAAAATCAGCAAGGACTCGACGAGAGAGAAAAACAGGCACCAGATCACCACCAGCGAGATCGCCTTGGTGAATTCGCTGGTGCCGCCGGACAGGAACATCCAGGGCGCGAAGAAGATCATCGTGGTCAAGACCGCGAAAATCACAGGCTTGATGACGAGCTGGGTGCCGAGCACGGCGGCGTCGAGGCCGTGGTCGCCGTGCTCCGTGCGTGAGTGGATCGCCTCGCCGACAATGATCGCGTCGTCGACGATGACTCCGATCACCAGGAGGAAGGCGAACGTCGAGATCATGTTGAAGGAGACGTCGAAAAACGGAAGCATGGCGAGGCCGCCGGCGAACGCGACGGCGATGCCGACCGCCACCCACAAGGCGACGACCGGGCGCAGGAAGAGAACCAAAATCAAGAGCACGAGCGCGAGGCCGGACAGGAAGTTCCATAGGATCGTCGACATGCGATCCGTGTAGGTGATCGCTTGATCTTCCCAGATCGTCATCTTGATGCCGGGCGGCAGCTGGTCGGCGTTCTCGTCGAGGTAGGCTTTGACGGCGCGCGACGTCGCCGGCACGTTCATGTTGTCGCCGCTCATCACCTGCACGAGCACCGCCGGCTCGCCGTTGACGGTGGCGAGAAAATTCACTTCCTCGAATCCGTCTTTGACATTGGCCACGTCGCCCACCGTGATGCGGCCGCCGTCGGCGCTTTCGCGCACCACGATGTTTTCGAAATCCAATTGGCTGTCGGCGAGATTGCGCGCCGTCAGCGGCACGTCGCCGAGCTCGGTGCGCACGCGGCCCGCGGACAGGTTGATCGAGGTGTCGCGCACGGCGCGGGCCACATCGTCGAACGTCAGGCCGTAGCGGCGCAAGGTTTCCTCGGAGACTTCGATCGACACCTCTTCGTCGCGGCGACCGAACAACTCCACCTGCGGCACGCCGGGCAGGAGGGACACCTCGCGCCGAACGCGCTCGGCGGTGCGCGACAACGTGCGTTCGTCGACGTCGCCGTGAACGGCGATGCGCACGATTTCGTCGCGGCTGACGAACTGGTTGATCTGGGGCCGTTCCGCGGCGGCGGGAAACGTCGAAATCGAATCGACCTTGGTTTTGATTTGGTCGAGGAACCAGGTCCCGTCGACTCCGTTCTTGGCGATGATCCAGAGGTTGCCGACGCCTTGATCGGCGCGCGCCCACATTTGGTCGACGCCCTCAATCTCCGAGATCACTTCTTCAACGCGGACGACGAGCTGTTCTTCGACGTCCTGCGGAGACGCGCCGGGCCAGAACACCGACACCTGGGCGCCGGGGAAGGCCACGGACGGCTCGATCTCGCGCTCCATCTGGAAATAGGAGACGGCGCCGCCGATCAGGATGGCGATCATGAGGAGGTTGGCCGCGACGGGGTTGCGCGCCCACCATTTGATGATCTCGTCGAACATGTCGGACCTCGTCGTGGAATTCAGCCTGCGGACGCGAGCGACGCGGCGACCGCCGCGTCTTCGGTGGTGTCGGCGTCGTCGGTCTCGCCGGCAAGTTCAGCCGGCGACACCGGCGTCACGGCCATGCCGTCGGCCGCGCCGCGCAGAGGCGAAACGACGACGCGCTCGCCCGCGGCGACGCCGCCGATCACGACCACTTGCGTGCGATCGCTGGACACGACGCGCACGTCGCGAATCGACACCGTGTCATCGTCGTTGACGACATAGACTTCTTTCTCGCCGCGCAGCGCCGCGCGGGGCATCACCACCGCGTCGTCGAACAGGCGGCCTTGGATCTCCGCATTGACGAACAGTCCGGGCGCCAGGGGCGTGCCGTCCGCGGCGCCGGCTCCGTAGGGATCGTCGACTTCGGCGATCGCGTGAAGCAGCCGACTCGATTGATCAAAGCGCGAGTCCGTGCGGGTGATCCGGCCCTTCCAGACTCGAAACTCACCCGCGACGATGGCGCTCAATTCGACGTCCGGGCCGGGGTCGTCTTCGGTCGCCTGAAAGGCGACAGGAAGCGACGTCTTCGCAAGTTCGCGGTCCGACAGCGGCAACCGAACCTCAATCACGTCGGTTGAGAAAATGCGGCCCAGCGCTTGGCCGGCGTTGACGAACTGCCCGGTGTCGGCGGATTTTCGCGCAACGCGGCCGTCGAAGGGCGCACGAATTTCGGTGCGGGCGAGATCGAGCTTGGCGTCTTCCAAAGTCGCCTGGGCGGCGGCGAGCGACGCGCGGGCTTCGGCGAGCTGGGGTTGGCGCAACGCAAGGTCGCTGGCTTCGCCTTCGCCAAGCTCCTCCCAATCGCGCAGTGCGATCTCGCCTTCCGCTCGTTCGCGCGCCAGCGCGCGCGCCGCGCGCGACACCTCGGCCTCGGAACGGGTGACGGCAAGCCGGTAGTCGACGTCTTCGATTCGGATCAGAACGTCGCCTTGCTTGAATCCGCCGCCGGTCAAGAAAGCGGGGGACACGTAGTCGATGCGGCCGCCGACTTGCGGCACGACGTCGATCTCGTTGCGCGGCTCCGCGACGCCCTGGATCGCCACGGTGAGGCGCACAGACTCGCCGCCGGTGATCGTGGTGACGACTTTGGGGGCTTCGGCGACGGCGTCGGTTTTCTCCGGCGGCTTCTTCAACATGCCCATCACGACGACCGAAGCGACGCCGCCGACGATGACCAACGCCGGAAGAATGAATGTGAAGAACCGCGCCAGGAAGAGCTTGATTCCGCCGCCCTTTTTTCCGTGCCCGGACTGTTCCGCCATGTTCCCGCTCCGCTTGCCACGGGCCGCTATCCGCCGCCGCCCGAGAGTTCTTGACCGCGCCATTAGCGCCCAATTTTGATATCGTTTAACACAAAACACATATTGAAAAACATAAAAAACTGACTGCCAAGCATCTAGAATTCCACGAAATCCCTAGATCGGCGCAGTCACGCTGAAGATTGGATGCCGCGGATGCGACGTTTGGATGCATGCCGACGCGCGCGCGAGGCGCGCAAGTTTCGCCCCGGGGGGCGACATGCTTCGGCGCCTGTCCTATGTCGGGCTTTGGGCGCGTCGGTTGGTGAGGAGCAGCAATGGAAACGGTCGATGAGCGGCCCGCTTCGGCGGCCTCCGCCGTTGAGATACGGCGTTGGGGCTGCTTTGTCGGCGGCGATTGGGTCGACGCCGATTCGAATTTTTCGGTTGAAAGCCCGTGCGACGGGTCCCGTTTCGCCGACGCCGCCGACTCCGACCGTCAGCTGGCCGCCCGCGCCGTGGACGCCGCGCATGCCGCGGCGCCGGACTGGGGCGCCCGTCCGCATCACGAACGGGCGAAGCTGCTTCTTCGCGTCGCGGACCAACTGGAGGCGCGCCGCGCCGACGTCGTTGACGCGCTGATTCGGGAAGGCGGATCGTGGTTCGGCAAGGCCATGTTCGAGACCGGATATGTCGCCGATCTTTTTCGCGCCGCGGCGGCGGCCGTCTACCTACCGGAGGGTGAAGTCCTGCCGTCGTCTTACGGCAAGCTGTCGCTGGCCGTGCGTCGCCCGCTGGGAGTCGTGACGGTGATTTCGCCGTGGAATTTTCCGCTGTTGCTGTCGTCGCGCGGCGTCGCGTTCGCCCTGGCGGCCGGCAACACCGTGATATTGAAACCGTCGGAGGAGACGCCCGTGACCGGCGGCTTGCTTTTGGCGGAATTGTTCGCGGCGTCGGACGCGCCCGCCGGCGTCTTCAATGTCGTAACGTGCTCGCGCGACGGCGTCGCGGAGGTGGGCGACGAGCTCGTCGCCAACCCGAAAGTGGGCGGCGTCAGCTTCACCGGTTCGACGCCGGTCGGACGCCGCATCGCCAGCAAGGCGGGCGAACTCCTCAAGCCGTGCTGCGTTGAACTCGGCGGCAAGGACGCGCTCATCGTTCTCGACGACGCCGACCTCGATCGCGCCGTCGAGGCCGCAGCTTTTGGGGCCTTCATGCATCAAGGCCAGATCTGCATGGCCGCGGAACGCATCTTGGTGCACGAGAGCGTGGCCGACGAATTCACACAGAAGTTCGTCGCCAAAACCAAGACGCTGAAAACCGGCGACCCGTCCGCCGACAAGGGACACGTGATCGGGCCGATCATCAACGCGCGGCAGGTCGCCAAAATCAAAGCTCAGATCGAACAGGCCCTGGCGGAAGGCGCGACGTTGGAAGTCGGCGGCGACGTCGACGGCCTCTACCTGACTCCGACAATCTTATCCGGCGTTACGTCAGGCATGAACGTGTTTCGCCAAGAGACCTTCGGCCCGGTTGCGCCGATCACCAGGATTGCGTCCGACGACGAAGCCGTGGCGCTCGCCAACGACTGCGATTATGGACTCTCGTCGGGCGTGATTTCGCGCTCCGAATCACGGGCGCTTGCGATCGCGCACCGATTGGAGACGGGCATGTGTCATGTCAATTGTTCGCCGGTGAACGACGAACCGCACGCGCCGTTCGGCGGCGTCAAGGGTTCCGGGTTCGGACGACACGGGGGACGCTGGTCGATCGACGCGTTTTCGCAAACGCGTTGGATCACGCTCGACCGAGGCGACCGGAGGTACCCGTTTTGACGTCATCTTTGGAGGTCGACTCATTCGCCGCACGAAACGCGCGATCGGTCGACGGCCTGACTTTGCATTATCGCGACTATCCCGCGGTCGGGGCGATTCGCGGCCTGCCGGTCGTCTGCCTTCATGGGCTGACGCGAAACGCGCGGGATTTTGAAAACGTCGCGCCCTACATCGCCGCGGAAGGCCGCCGCGTGATCGTCGCCGACGTGCGCGGGCGCGGCCGATCGGGACGGGACACGGATTCCGCGCACTACGATATTCCGATCTACGTCAACGACCTCATGACCGTTCTTGAGAGCGCGGGAATCGACCGGTGCGTGATCGTCGGCACGTCCATGGGCGGCTTGATCGGCGCGGCGTTCAACCTGATCCATCCAGGCCGGGTCGCCGCGATCGTTCTCAACGACATCGGCCCGGAACTCGGAGCCCGAGGCCTGCAGCGCATCGCGGAAACCGCCGGCGGCGGCGAAAGCTACGACACCTGGGAGCAGGCCGCCGCGCACACGGAGAGAATTCTGGCGCACGTGCATCCTCAGCGCGCCGGAGACCGGCCGTTCTGGTTCGCCTACGCTCGAAGGCTCTTTCGCGAATCCGACGGCGCCGTCGCCCTGGACTACGACCCTGCGATCGCGGCCGGCCTCAAGTCCGGCGCAGCGACTCCCGACCTTTGGCCGCTCTTCGATCACTTGGCCGCGATCCCGATTCAGCTCATTTGGGGCGCCGAGTCCGAATTGCTCGAGTCGGCGACGGTCGAGCAGATGCGGGCCCGAGATCCGGACTTGCGGGTTGCGGTGGTCGACGGTGTCGGCCACGCGCCGACGCTGGAAGAGGCCGACGCCGAAGCGGCCTTGAAAGACTTTCTTCACACCGTGGATTGATCAGAAACGTCGAACACGCATGGTGTCGCCCGCTGAGGCGCGCCCGCGCCGCAGATAGAGAGTCGCTTTGTGACAGACAGAGCCCGCACGCCCGTGCTGGAAATTGCGAACCTCGCAATTGCGTTCGCCACGCACGACGCCGACGTGCGCGCCGTCGAGGGAATCGACCTCGTCGTGCGGGAAGGCGAATGCGTCGGCGTGGTCGGCGAATCCGGCTCGGGCAAGAGTCAAACGTTTCTCGCCGCCATGGGGCTGCTGGCGCGAAACGGGACGGCGTCGGGGTCGATCAAGTACCGCGGCCGTGAGCTTCTCGGCCTTTCGCCCTCCGCGCTCAATGAGGTGCGCGGCGACAAAATGACGATGATCTTTCAGGATCCCTTGACGTCGCTGACCCCGCACATGCGCATCGGCGACCAGTTGAAAGAGGTTCTGGCCGTTCATCTCAAGCTGCGCGGCGAGGCGGCCGAGCGGCGCTGCCTGGAATGGCTCGATCGGGTGCGCATTCCCGAAGCCAAGCGCCGGCTCGCGCAGCGTCCGCATGAACTCTCCGGCGGCATGCGTCAACGGGTCATGATCGCCATGTCGATGCTGTGCGACCCCGATCTTCTCATCGCCGACGAGCCGACGACCGCTCTCGACGTGACGATTCAAGCCCAAGTGCTCGACATCATCGACGACTTGAAAAAAGACACCGGCGCCGCCGTCGTCTTGATCACGCACGATATGGGCGTCGTCGCCCGCCTTGCGGACCGCGTCCATGTCATGAAGGACGGTCGCTATGTCGAAAACGGCGCCGCCGAACAGGTCTTCGCCGACCCGAAAACCGACTACACGCGGATGCTGCTCGACGCGGCGCCGCGGATCGATCAACCGGAGCGCCCCGGTCGGCCGAAGCTGGGAAAACCACCCAGCGCCGACGTTGCTCCGGCGCTCACGGCCGACGATGTGAAAGTGTGGTTTCCGGTGCGGGTCGAAAGCGCGGGACTCATGCCGCGGCGCAAGCCCTTGAAAGCTGTCGACGGCGTGTCGTTCGAGCTTCGCCCGGGCGAGACGCTCGGCGTGGTCGGCGAGTCCGGTTGCGGCAAGTCGACGCTAGCGCGCGCGGCGCTGCAGCTGACGCCGGTGTCGGCCGGATCGGTCGCTTGGCTCGGCAAGGAAGTGTCCGCCTCGACGCGAAATCAGATTCGCAAAGCTCGGCGTGATCTGCAGATCGTGTTCCAGGATCCGATGGCGTCGCTTGACCCGCGGATGTCGGTGGGATCGTCCGTCGCCGAGCCGCTGTTGACGTTTCGGCCTGTACTGGACGCTGACGCGCGCGCCGGGGTCGTGCGCGAGATGATGAAACGCGCCGGTCTCGATCCGACGCTGATCAATCGCTATCCACACGAACTTTCCGGCGGACAGAACCAACGCGTCGGGATTGCGCGCGCAATCGTCAATTCACCCAAAGTGGTGATTTGCGATGAAGCTGTGTCGGCTCTCGACGTCTCAATTCAAGCGCAAATTCTGGAACTACTCGTCAGTCTTCAAAAGGACTTTGGTCTGGCGATGATGTTCATCAGCCATGACTTGTCAGTCGTCCGCGAAATCTCTCACCGCGTGATGGTTCTCTACCTTGGACGCGTGGTCGAACTGGCCGACCGGGACGCGATTTACGCCGATGCGCGGCATCCCTACACCAAGGCCTTGATCTCCGCCGTCCCGATTCCCGATCCGGCGGTTGAGAAAAGCCGCGCCCGCGTGAAACTTAGGGGCGACTTGCCGTCGCCGATGGACCCCAAGGCGCAGCTTCGATTCTTGAAGTCGAGGTTGATCGACGACGACCGGGCCGAGCAATACCGCCCCCGGTTGATCGAAGTGGCGGCGGGCCATTGGGTGGCCGAACACGACCCCCGCGACGGCGCCGCCGGTCTGTTCGCGACTTAGGGCTGCACGACGCGGCGACGCAGCGTATAGTGCGCTGATCGCGGGAACGGGGGCGCGCGTGTTCAAGATCAAAGCGTACATCGTAGAATTGGCCCGACGGCGGGTGCTGCGGACCGGCGGGGTCTATCTCGTCTTTTCGTGGGGGCTGTATCAGCTGCTTGTCGCGGGCGCCGGAGTCGACGGGGCGCCGCGGCGTCTGATCCAGATGATTTTGTGGGTCGGGCTGCCGATGACGCTTCTTTTCGCCTGGTTGTTCCATGTCTCGCAAAAAGGCGTCGAAATCGTGCACTACGACACCGGACCGCGGCCGCGGTCCGCTGTCGGCTGGGGGTTCGACATCTCGATCGTGGCGGTGCTGGCGCTGATCTTCGCCGCCACTCTGGCGGGCGTGGTTCCCAACTAGATCCAGCACCGGAAACATCGGTTGCGCCCGCGCTCCGGCGTCGCCAGGATCGCGCGCCATGATCCGAGACACGCTTCGATTTCTTCTTTTGGCGTGCGCCGCCGTCGCCGCGACGGCGGCGTGCGGTCCGTCCGAATCGGCGCGCCGCGCGGCGCCGTCGACGTCCTCAGAGCCGATTTGGAGCCACCAGGCGTCCGACCTGCCGCCGGATCCGGCGGTCCGCTACGGCCGGCTGGAGAACGGATTGCGCTACGCGATTTTGGAGAACGACACGCCGACGAACACGGCCGCCGTGCGGTTGCATTTCGGAGTCGGATCGCTGAACGAGGCCGAAGATCAGCGCGGGCTCGCGCATTTTCTTGAGCACATGGCGTTCAACGGCTCGGAGAACGTCGAAGAAGGCGACATGGTGAAAATTCTCGAGCGCCATGGGTTGGCGTTCGGGCCGGACACCAACGCGTTCACGAGCTTCGATCAAACCGTCTACCAGCTCGACCTTCCCGACACCGGCGACGAGACCTTGTCGACCGGCTTCATGTTGATGCGGGAGTTGTCCGACAAGCTCCTGATTGCATCCGACGCCGTGGATCGCGAACGCGGCGTCGTGCTCGCGGAGCACCGGTCGTCCAACACGTTCGGCTTTCGCTACACCAAGGCGCAATGGCGATTCTTGTTCCCGGAGGCCTTGTTTCCGCAACGGTTTCCGGTCGGGGAAGCCGACGTGCTTGAGACCGCGCCGCGCGATCGCATCGCCGATTTGTGGCGCCGGCGGTACGCGCCGGACAACGCGTTGCTGGTGTTTGTCGGCGACGCGGACGCCGACGCGATCGAGGCGCGCATCACGACGCGCTTCGGAGATTGGGACAGCCGCGCGGACCCGTCCGATCCGGATCCTGGCCGTATCGACGCCGACCGCGGGCTTGAAACCGGATTTTTCCACGATCCGGACATGCCGACCGTAATCACCCTGAATTTCGTCACGCCGGCGGCCGAAGTGCCGGACACGGCGGAGCAGCGGCGATTGCGTCTGCTGCGTTCGATCGGTTTCGGAGCCCTGAACCGGCGATTTCAACGCCTTGCTCGCGACAGTGACTCCGTCATCGTTTCGGGATCGGCGTCCTTCAGCCGGTTCTACGACACCGCCGACATGGCCTCGGTGAGCGTCGTGGCGGATCCGGAAGACTGGGAAGCTGCGCTGGCGGTCGGCGAACAAGAGCTGCGGCGGGCGCTCGACCACGGATTCTCGGAATCTGAAATCGCCGAACAGGTGTCGAACATTCGCGCCGGCGTCACGGCGGCCGCCGACAGCGCCGACACGCGGCCGTCGACCGCCTTGGCGAACGGCTTGGTCGGGGCGTTCAACGACGCCGCAGTGTTCACGCACCCGCGCTCAAACCTCGAACGTTTCAACGCATTCGCCGACGACATTGCGCCGGCCGCGGTGCAGGCCCAGTTCAGGCGCGCTTTCGACGGCCTCCATCCGCTCGTTTTCTTGGCCACGAACCGGGAAATCTACGACGCCGAAGCGAAGATCGCCGCGGCCTACGCCGTCAGCCGGTCAAGCGGCGTTGAGGCGCCTGAGGCCGCCGGATCGACAAAATTCGCCTACTCTGACTTCGGGCCTGGCGGCAAGGTTGTCGACCGCGACTTTATCGAGGACTTGGGCATTTCCCGGGTGCGCTTCGCCAACAACGTTCGCCTCAACATCAAGTCCACGGACTTTGAAGACGAACTTGTTCGCCTCAGCGTTCGTTTCGGCGGTGGACGGCTCGAAATGCCCAAGGCGCGGCCCGGATTGGAGATCTTCACGGACTCCTCTTTCGTGTCTGGCGGCTTGCAGGCGCACAGCTTGGATGAACTTCAAAGTTTGCTGGCCGGCCGAAACGTCGGCGTCAGTTTCTCGGTCGGCGGCGACGCGTTCGGATTCAGCGCGTCGACGACGCCGGCCGACCTCGACCTGCAGCTCAAGGTGAATGCGGCGTATTTCGCCGCGCCCGGCTACCGCGACGAAGCCGTGGCGCAATTTCAACGCTTCGTCGAAGTTTGGTACGAAACGCTGGACGCTTCGCCAGGTTCCGTCGCGGCCGTCGAAGTGCCGCGCTTGATTCGGTCCGGCGATCCGCGTTGGGGAGTGCCTGCCAAGGCCGAACTGCTGGCATTCGGCGCGGAAGATCTCCGAGCCGCGTTGGCGAACGCGATTCAACATGGCGCCATCGAGATCGGCGTGGTCGGCGATGTCGATGTCGACTCCGTGATCGCCGCCGTCGCCGAAACATTCGGCGCCTTGCCGGCCCGAGCGGCTGAACCGACGGCGTTCGACCAGGCGCTCCCGCTGGTTTTTCCTGCGCCTTCCGCCACGCCGATCGAGTTGGAGCATCAAGGTGAAGCGGACAAGGCGCTGGCTTTGACCTATTGGCCGGCCTTCGACGATCGCGACGGCCGGAGAACCGCGACGCTGAATCTGCTGGACGCGGTGATGGGGCTGAAGCTGATCGAGCGCGTTCGTGAGACCGACTCGGCGACGTATTCCCCCTCGGCGTCGAGTTTCGCGTCGTCGGTGCATCCCGGGTACGGCTACGTGGCGGCCCAGTTGGAGTTGAAGCCGGACGACATCGACGCCTATTTCGACGTCGTCGACGAAATCGCCGCCGCGATGGCCGCCGGGGACGTCAGCGACGACGAGACCGAACGCGCTCGGCGTCCGATCCTCGAAGGCTTGGAGGACGCCCAGGAGAACAACGGCTACTGGCTCGGACTGGTGGCGCAAGCCCAGACCGACGACGTCCGCCTCGACCGCCACCGGACCGCGAAAGCGACGCTCGAAAGCGTGACGCGCGGCGACGTCGTGGCGATGGCGGCTGAATTGTTGCGTCCCGACGCCGCCTACCGGGTGGCGGTTCGTCCGGCGAACGAGGCGGGGCGGCGATGAGCGTGACCTTTGACGATGTTCTGGCGGCGCGGGAGCGCATCGCCGAAAGCTTGCCGCGCACGCCGGTCAAGCGCGCGCGGAGGCTGGAAGAACTCGTCAGCGCCAAGGCCGTGTGGCTGAAGCTTGAAAGCTGGCACGTCACCGGTTCGTTCAAGGAGCGCGGCGCGCTCAACGCCTTGCTCTCCCTGGACGACGCGGCGAAGAGGGCGGGCGTGGTCACGGTCTCAGCCGGCAACCACGCGCAAGCGCTGGCCCACCATGCGCGCCGCCTCGGAGTCACATCGACCGTGGTCATGCCCACCGGCACCCCGCACGTGAAAATCGCCGGCGCGAAGCGGTTCGGCGCCAAGGTGATCCTTCACGGCGCGGTGTTCGACGAAGCCGCCGAGGAGGCGCGGCGAATCGAGCGCGACGAGGGCCGGACCCTGATCCATGCGTTCGACAATCCGTACGTGGTCGCCGGGCAAGGGACCGCGACGCTGGAGCTTCTGGAAGACGCTCCCGACCTCGACTTTCTCCTCGTGCCGGTCGGCGGCGGAGGTTTGATCAGCGGCGCTCTCCTGGCCGTGGAAGGCGTCGGCGCGGCGACGAAGGTGCTCGGCGTCGAACCGGAGATGTACCCGTCGTTCCGCAACGCGCTTTCCAACGGCGACATGGTCACCGGCGGGGCGACGATCGCGGAAGGCATCGCGGTGAAATCGCCGGGCGCCGTGCCGCTGGCGGTCGCGCGGCCGCGGATGACGGCCGACGACGTCGTCGTCATCGACGAGAGCGCGATCGAGGAGGGCGTCGTCGCTTTGGCGATGGAGGAAAAAGTGATCGCCGAAGGCGCGGGGGCGGCGGGCGTGGGAGCGCTTTTGGCGCGCCCGGAATTGTTCAAAGACAAGGTCGTCGGCGTCATGATGTGCGGCGGCAACATCGACGAACGCCTTTTGGGCCAAGTGCTGTCGCGTCATTTGGTGCGGCGAAACTTGCGCGCCCGGGTGCGCGTCGAATGCACCGACCAGCCGGGGCGCCTAGCCGACATCACCGCCATCCTTCACCGGCTCGACGTCAATGTGATCGACGTCATGCACGACCGTCTCGCGCTTACGGCGCCGGCCAAGCACACGGTCATCGACGTCATCATCGAGACCGACCACGAAGACGCCACGCGCGGGGTGGTGGAGAAGCTTCAAGCGGCGGGCTATACGCGCGCCCGGCTCGTGGAGAGCGTGTGAACCTATTCGGCCTCGGGCCGCGAACAAGAACAAGGGGAATGGCATGCGTTTGATTTCACTCGTGGTCGCTGTCGGCGTCATCGCCGTCGCGGGTTGCGGTCCAGAAGACTCCTCCGTCGAGGCGTCGGCTGCGTCGTCGTTCGACGCGCAAGCCAACCTGAGCGAGAGCGAAAGCTGGCTGGAGGCGAACTCCACCAACGACGGGGTCGAAATCTCGCCGAGCGGCCTGCAATACAAGATTTTGGAATCCGGCCCGGCGGATGGCGACACGCCGGATCTCGGCCAATACGTTTGTGTGCACTACGAAGGCGCGCTGAGAGACGGCACGGTGTTCGATTCTTCGTACGAGCGCGGCGAACCATCCGCGTTTCCGTCCAACCGCTTGATCAAGGGTTGGGTCGAAGCGCTTCAGATGATGCGCCCGGGCGACAAGTGGGAGCTCTACATCCATCCCGATCTTGGCTACCGCGACGAGTCGCGCGGCGAAATTATCCGACCGTACGACGCTTTGGTGTTCACGGTGGAAATGATCGGGCTACTGGAAGGCCCGCCGCTGCCGGGCGTGGATTGCTCGCAGATGTAGGTCGATATGAAAGAACCCCGGACGCGCGGCGTCCGGGGTTCGGTGCGGTCGCCCCCGCCGCGATCAGCGTTTCAGGCGAAGCTGCGTCAAATCTTTCGCAATTTCCTTGAACGCGTCTTCCAGGGCGGCGTTGGACGGCGAGTCCCAGTAGAGCGCCTTGCCGTCTTGGTCGGTTGATGCGCAGCTTTTCATCATGTTGCGAGTCGTCGATGAACTGACCTGGAACGTGATGGTGTACATGCGCGCGCCGAGGCCCTTGGCGATATCGCAGACCTCTTCGGTCTTGTCGTTCATCGCCGAAACCACGGTGTTCTGCGACGACGACACCACCCCGAACCGGCCTTCCGACACGTAGCCGTAGCTCGTGTAGGCGGAATCATTGTGGTTCGAGCGGGTGTTGATGTAGTTGTCGCCGTCGGTCAGCACGATCATCGCCTTGACGAGCTTGTCGTCGTTCCAGCTGCGGCCTTCCGAAAACGGAACTTCCGGCGACAAGACGCGCAGGCCCCACGCGATCCCATTGGGGATGTTCGTGGTGCCGCTGGCGATCATGTTGCCGACTTCCGCACGGATAGCCGACTCATTGTCGGTCATCGGCGTGATCGGACGCGCCGTGCACCCGTCGTTGGGGCCGCCGCGGCGCGGGGTCCGTCCGCTGAAATACTTGTCCACGTTCGCCTGCTTCGCGGCGGAACTGCTGCGGTAGATCAGGCCTTCGCCTTCGGCGAGGCCGTCGATCATGCTCGCGGCCTGGCCCATCGAAAATTCGTAATTGTAGCCGACGTCGTAGTCGCTGGAGTCGCGGTAGTCGCTCCAGTTTTCATCCGAGAGATAGCTGTTGGAGTAGCCGCTGTCGTCGGACCCGCGGTCGCCCGGCTCGTCCGGCGCGAAGTAGGGGACGAACAGCGTTTGCGGATCGCCGAGATTCGGCGGCGTGTCGTTGAGGTCGAAGGGTTCCGGGCGCGCTTCGACGCAGCCGTCCCAATCTTCGCGGAGCGCGTCGAACAGGTCCCAGCGGTTCACTTTTTTGTTGAAGTAGAGCGGATAAGAATGGATCGGGGAATCGCCATTGGCGTCCATCCACCAGGCCCGTTCAAAACCGGTTCCGACATTTACGGCGGACGAGAACGGCACAAGCCCGATCTTGAGGCCGTCCGGCCGTCCGGCGGCGTTGTCGAAAAGGATTTCGGTCGCCATGTCCGCGGCGTCGCGCAACGCGGCGATTTTGGAGCCGCCCATCGAGCCGGTGTTGTCGAGAACCATGACGAGCTCGAGATCTTGACCGTCGCGTTCAATTTCGACTTCGCGGGCGACGTCGATCGAGTCGCGGCCGATGATTCCAAGAAGGGTCGTATTGACCGACGCCTTGGCCGAGACCGTCACCGACTGGTCGTACAGGGTCACCGTGACGTCGTACGGCGTGCCGAGGACTTCGTCAGGGTAGTTGGCGGCGAAGAACTTCGAACCGAGTTCCTGGGCCTCTTCTTGGGTCAAGCCTTGCGCCGCGCCGACCGCCAAGCCGGCCGCGTCGATGGCGTGTTCCAGCCGCGCGCGGACGTGCAACGCCCGGCCGAAGTCGATCGCCAAGCCGGCGAGAACGACGAACGGGACGATCGCCAAGCCGAACATCATCGCGACGTTTCCGTCGCGGCTTCGGGTCATACGTGCAAGACGAGCCAGCATCTGCGCACCATTTCGATCCAACCAGGCCGCCAAAAGCGGCGTTACAGAAAAGCATGCACGTTCCGCGCCAAATTCCCGTTAATGGGGAAACTCAAAGTGTTCGCACTTGTTTTAGGGGAAGCGCTTGGCGTCGCCGCGTCGCACCGTCAAAGTGCGCCGCAAACTTCAAGAAAAACCTAATGGAATCGCCCCGTTATGAGCCAATCGCAGTCTGACGCGCGGGATTTTCTCCGGGACTTGGTCGCCTTCGACACGACCTCCTCAAAGTCCAATCTCGCCGTCATCGACTTCGCCGATCAGGTGATCACGTCGGCCGGCGGCCGGACCGTGCGCGTGCCCAGCGCCGACGGGCTCAAGGCGAACTTGATCGGGTCGATCGGACCAGACGCGCCGGGCGGCGTGGTGTTGTCCGGTCATACAGACGTCGTGCCCGTCGACGGCCAGGCGTGGTCCAGCGACCCATGGACGCTGACTGAGCGCGAGGGGCGTCTGTTCGGCCGCGGCGCGTGCGACATGAAAGGGTTCATCGCGTGCGCTCTCGCGGCGCTGCCGGACTTTCTGGCGGCCGGATTGACGCGCCCGATTCACTTCGCCTTGTCGCACGACGAAGAAGTCGGCTGCCTCGGCGCCCCGGCGATGATCGCCCGCATGGTTAAGGAATTGCCGTCCGTGGAGGCCGTCATCGTCGGCGAACCGACGAAGATGAAGGTGGTGACGGCCCACAAAGGGTTGCTGTCGTTTCGAGTCGACGTGCTGGGTCAGGAGGCGCATTCCAGCCGCGTGCGCCATGGCGCGTGCGCCGTCACCCACCTCGTGCCGCTGATGCAAGTCGTGATCGACGCCGCCCGCGACATGGAGGCCGCGGCCCCGGCGGATTCTCCGTTTGATCCGCCATTCGGAACCGCGACGGTCGGCCGTGTTCACGGCGGGGTCGCGACCAACATTCTGGCCAAGTCGGCGTGGTTTGAGACCCTGTTGCGCCCGGCGCCGTGGGACGACGTCGCCCGTGTTGAAGCCGCCTTGAGACGCAAGGCCGACGAAGTTCAGGCCGAGATGCGGCGGCACGCGCCGGACGCGGCCGTGACGGTGTCGGTTCGGTCCGACGTTCCGGCGCTGAAGCCGGAACCCGGAGGAGCCGCGGAACGCCTTGCGCGCGGGCTCACCGGGGACAACGGGACCCATGTCGTCTCCTTTGGGGCGGAGGGGGGCCAATTCCAATCCGGCGGCTACTCCACCGTGATGTGCGGGCCGGGTTCGATCGCCCAGGCGCACCAGCCGGACGAATACATCGAGATCGGTCAGCTCGACGCAGGTTCGGCGTTCATGCGCCGTTTGGCGGAGCGCCTCGCGGGTTGAGCGACGGCGGTCTGACCGATACCGGCGCTTGTGCGCGCCGGGCCCCGCGTCTAGACCGCGCCGCATGCCTGTGACGGCCCGACCCGCGACGATCGCCGACGTTCTCGTCTTGGAACCCGCTTTGTTCGGGGACGACCGCGGCTGGTTCGCCGAGACTTGGAACCGCAGCGACTGGGCGGCGGCCGGGGTCGACGCCGACTTCGTTCAGGACAATCACGCGTTCACGGCGAACGCCGGCGTCTTGCGCGGCCTGCATTTTCAAATCCCGCCGCACGCGCAGGGCAAGTTGGTTCGCGTGGTCCGCGGCGCCGTGATTGACGTCGCCGTCGACATTCGCGCCGGGTCCGCGACGTTCGGCCGCCATGCCGCCGTCGAGTTGTCGGCGTCCAACCAGAAGCAAATCTGGGTCCCGCCCGGATTCGCGCATGGCTACCTGACGCGTGAACCTGACACGCACGTGCTCTACAAGTGCAGCGGGCATTATGCGCCAGAGGCCGAGCGCGGACTGGCGTGGAACGATCCCGACGTGAACATTGATTGGGGCGTCGACGTCGCCGCGGTCACGGTCAATGAGCGGGATGCGGAATTTCCGAGGCTGTCGGAATTGCCGGTCTACTTCGAGGTCAGGTCATGAAGGTGCTGGTGACCGGCGGGTGCGGGTTCATCGGCTCCGCGGCATGCCGTCTGTTCGTGCGCGAAAACGGCTGGGCGGTCGTCAATCTAGACGCGTTGACCTACGCCGCGGATCCGAACGCCTTGTCGGATCTCGACGGCGATCCGGGATACGCGTTTGAACGGGCGGACATTCGCGATCGGGCGGCGCTCGATCGAATCCTGGAAGAACACCGCCCGGACGCTGTCGCACACCTCGCCGCCGAAACCCACGTCGACCGTTCGATCGACGGGCCAGACGCATTTGTCTCGACCAACGTCGTCGGCGCCACGACGTTGTTGGCTGCGGTCGCCGCTTATCGCGACAAGGCGTCGCGCGGCGTCCGAATGCTGCATGTGTCCACGGACGAGGTCTATGGGTCGCTGAGTCCCGGCGAGATTTCGGTCGAAGGCGACGCCTACCGGCCCAACTCCCCCTACGCGGCCAGCAAGGCGGCGGCGGATCACTTCGCCCGGGCGTGGACCAAGACGTACGGCCTGGACGTCGTCGTCTCCAACTGCGGCAACAACTATGGGCCTCGCCAGTTTCCGGAAAAACTCATTCCGTTGATGATCGCCAAAGGCCTCGCCGGCGAGGCCTTGCCGGTCTACGGCGACGGACTCAACGAGCGCGACTGGATCCACGTCGACGATCACGCGCGCGCGCTTGCGGCGATCCTGCAGCGCGGCGCGACAGGCGAGACCTACAACGTCGGGGCTCAGGATCCCCGCACCAACCTCGATGTCGTGCGCGCGATTTGCGCCGGGCTGGACAAGCTGCGACCCGACGCCGCGCCGCACGACCGGCTGATTTCGTTCGTGGCGGACCGACCGGGCCACGATCGCCGCTACGCGTTGGACGCCGCGCGGCTGCGCGCGGCGACAGGTTGGTCGCCGCGGATTGCGTTCGAGCAGGGTCTTGAGGAGACCGTGCTGTGGTACGCCGACAATCGAGCGTGGATGGAGGAGGTGTCGGCGCGCCGCTATGGCGGCGAGCGCCTCGGGCTCGCGTAAACCGCGCGATCAATCCAGGACGCGGATGCGGATGCGGACGATATCGATGCCGCCGCCGTCGCCCTTGACGTCGGGCCAAATCGCGATGCGGGCCAAGTTGCCGCCTTGCGGGTCCTTCGGCGGCGTCACTTCGAAAGAAATCTCTTCGTACTGCTCGCCGGGCTCGAACCGACGCCATTCCGTCTGCGGCGATCCGACCATGAAAAATCGCGCCGCAAACATCGACGAGGGGCGGGGCTCGGCGGTCCGCACCGTCAACGTGATCTCAATTTTGCGGCCCTCGAATATGCCGGCCACGGCGGGCGTCAAAGTGTAGAGAACGCCGTGTTGGCGTCCTTCGCCGAGGTCTTCGTAGGCGCGGATGATGGCCTTGCGGCCGCCACGCACCGGTTCGGTGTCGAGTCCGGTGCCGAGCGTGGCTTCGAGGTCTTCCAGCGCCTCGCCGTCGACGATAAAGCCGCGTTGTTCGATCCGCCGCATGGTTTCACGCCAGTTTTGCGCGTCGTCCCATCCGGGTTTGAGGGCGAGGCCGATCATGGCCGCGGAAGCGAAAAGGGCGGACGGTATGAACAGGCCGGTGCGCACGCTGTGCCTCCTAACGCCGACGGGGATCGCAGCCCCAAGAGCCGCTCGTCGTCGACACGCCGGGCGGAACCCTCTATCTAGCCCGCCGGTCTGGAGCTTCGAAACCCAGAACGCAACACCGGGGGCCGAATGACGATTTTGGTGACGGGCGCCGCAGGGTTTATCGGCCGCCACGCCTGCGCCCGTTTGCTGGCGGCGGGCCGGCGGGTTGTCGGTCTGGACAACCTCAACCCGTACTACGACCCGGCCCTGAAACGGGACCGCTTGGCTTCGCTTGCCGGTCTCGGCGATTTCAGCTTCCACCGGCTCGATCTTGCTGATCACGCCGCCGTCGCCGACTTGGCGCGCGCCGAGCGCCCGCGCACGATACTCCATCTCGCGGCTCAAGCCGGCGTCCGCTATTCGCTGCAGGACCCGTTCGCCTACGCTCAATCCAATCTCACCGGCCATCTGTCGGTGCTCGAAGCGGCGCGCGCCCTGGGCGGCGGGCTGGAGCACCTGGTCTACGCGTCGTCGAGTTCTGTCTACGGGAATCGCGCCGAGGGTCCGTTCAAAGAAACGGACCCCGTGGACGCGCCCGCGTCGCTCTACGCGGCGACGAAACGCGCCGACGAGTTGATGAGCGCAACCTACGCCCGGCTCTACACGCTGCCGATCACCGGATTGCGCTTCTTCACCGTGTATGGACCCTGGGGCCGCCCCGACATGGCCTACTGGATGTTCACGCAAAAGATTCTCGCCGGCGAGCCGATCGACGTGTTCAATGAAGGGCGGCTGAAACGCGACTTCACCTTCATCGACGACATCGTTTCCGGTGTGGACGCCGTTCTCAAATCGCCGGCGGCGCGCGGCGAGCACCGACTCTACAACATCGGCAACAACGACCCCGTGGAATTGCTGGATTTTATCGCGGCGCTCGAGCGCGCCACCGGTCGAAAAGCAATCAAAGTCATGAAACCGATGCAGCCCGGCGATGTGTTGTCGACTTTCGCCGACATTTCGGCCATGAAACGGGACTTTGGCTGGGCCCCCACGACCCGCTTGGCCGACGGCTTGCCGGTCTTCGTCGACTGGTACCGCGA
This sequence comes from Alphaproteobacteria bacterium, assembly GCA_021776705.1. Taxonomy (GTDB): domain Bacteria; phylum Pseudomonadota; class Alphaproteobacteria; order Caulobacterales; family Maricaulaceae; genus JAJFFL01. Next base: position 9,891 of record JAJFFL010000166.1, on the reverse strand, counting down.
ACGCACGTCGACCCACGCGCACGCGCCCGGCGCGGGTTCAATTTGACACGCAATCGCCGGAACGGTAGCAGACGCGCTTCGCGGTCGCGAGATATGACTCTCGGCGTGGCATGACCCGCGTTTCTCGGTATTTTTCAAGGTGAAGGGCGGGCCGCCGTCGCGACCGCGCCGACGGCGAGAAGGTGAAAAGATGAAGATCATCGTGTTGGGCGGGGACGGGTTCTGCGGCTGGCCGACGGCCCTGCATCTCTCCGAGCGCGGCCACGACGTGGTCATCGTCGACAACCTGTCGCGCCGCAAGATCGACGTCGAACTGGAAGTTGAATCGCTGACGCCGATCCGCCCTATGGGCGAGCGGTTGGGGGCATGGAAAGAGGTGTCGGGCAAGACCATCGATTTCCACGGCTTCTCGGTTGGCGAGCACTATCACCGGCTGTTGACGCTGATCCGTGATTTCAAGCCCGACACGATCATTCATTTCGCCGAACAGCGCGCCGCTCCCTATTCAATGAAGTCGAGCTCGCACAAGCGCTACACGGTCTCCAACAACCTCAACGCCACCAACGACGTGCTCGCGGCGATCGTCGAGTCCGGCCAGGACGTGCACCTCGTCCATCTCGGCACCATGGGCGTCTACGGCTACGGCACGGCCGGCATGAAGATTCCTGAGGGCTACCTGAAAATCGCGGTCGAAACCGACCGCGGTCCGGTCGAGCAGGAAATTCTTTATCCGGCAAATCCGGGTTCGATCTACCACATGACGAAGACCCAGGATCAGCTCTTCTTCCACTTCTACAACAAGAACGACGGCGTGAAGATCACGGACCTTCACCAGGGCATCGTTTGGGGCACCCAGACGGAAGAGACCAAGAAGGACAAGCGTCTGATCAACCGGTTCGACTACGACGGCGACTACGGCACGGTCCTCAATCGCTTTTTGATGCAGGCGGCGGTCGATTATCCGCTGTCCGTTCACGGCACCGGCGGCCAGACCCGGGCCTTCATTCACATTCAGGACACCGTGCGCTGCATCGAGCTGGCGGTTGAAAACCCGCCGCAGTCCGGCGAGCGCGTCAACATCTTGAATCAAATGACTGAGACCCATCGGGTTCGGGAACTGGCGGAAATAATCGCAAAAATGACCGGAGCCAAAATCGCCTACGTCGAAAACCCGCGCAACGAAGCCGCCGAAAACGAGCTGCATGTCGAGAACGATCGCTTTTTGCATCTCGGGCTCGAGCCGATCACGCTGGAAGCCGGGTTGCTGGAAGAGGTCACCGAGATCGCGCGCAAGTACGCCGACCGCTGCGACCGGTCGAAAATTCCGTGCGTGTCGTATTGGCGCCAGCCGGCGGCGGAGTGAGTCGACCGGCCGGTTCGCCGTCAAAAATAGCCGACGTTGCATTTGAGCGCGCGCTCGCGACCGCCGCTCTGGATGCGGCGAGCATCGTTCTCGACGCTTTCGGTTCCGATTTCGAGGTCGTCCGCAAGGATGACGGTTCGCCGGTCACGAGCGCGGACCGCGCGGCCGAGGACCGAATTGTCGAGCACGTCATGCGCATGGCGCCGGGCGTCGCCGTGGTCGCTGAAGAACGCGTGTCCGCCGACGGGCCGCCCGACGATCTCGGGGACGCATTCTTTCTCATCGACGCCCTCGACGGCACGGCGGATTTCGTAAAGGGGGCCGCGGGCGCCGGCGCCTTCACCGTCAACATCGCGCTGATCGAAGCCGGCGTCCCCACGGCCGGCGTCGTCGTCGCACCGCAAAAGGCCCGCATGTGGGCGGGACGCGCCGGCGCCGGCGCTTGGGCGTCGGACGTCTTCGCAGGGCGGCCGACGAATCGCACGCCGATCTTCGTCGGCGAACCCCGGGATCGCGATCTGGTCGCCTTGGTCAGTTCCCGGCCGGACAACGAAATCGAAGCGTTTCTGGCCCGCTACGACATCGCCGAGCGCCGTCACGTCGGATCGTCGCTGAAATATGGATTGATCTCGGAGGGGCAGGGGCACCTGCACGCCCGCTGCACCCCGACGTCGCAATGGGACACGGCCGCCGGCGACGCGGTCGTGCGGGCGTCGGGCGGCCAAGTCGTGACCCTCGTCGGCCGGCCGTTGCGCTACGGCGGTCGTCAGGCCTCGGGGGCCCTGAGCCTGAATCCGCCCCTGGCGGCGTTGGGAGCCGCCGCCTTTCAGCCGGCGGGTTTTTCCGGCCAGTCTTGAAGCAGAGCGGCCGCTGTGGCGCGCGCCTGAGCGCCGAACTCCGGATCACGCAGAGCGTAGGCGAGCGACGCCTCAAGATAGCCGACCTTGTTGCCGCAGTCGTAGCTGCGGCCGTCATAGCGCAAGGCGTGGAACGGTTGGACTTTCATGAGACGCGCCATCGCGTCGGTGAGCTGAATTTCACCGCCGGCGCCGGTCGCCTGGGACGCCAACAGTGCGAAGATTTCCGGCTGCAGGATGTAGCGTCCCGTGATCGCCAGATTTGACGGCGCCTCTTCGCGCTTCGGCTTTTCAACCATGCCCGTCATCTTCATCAAGTCGCCCTCAGGGCCCGCCGGCGCGATGACGCCGAAGTTCGACACCGCCTCTTCCGGCACCCGCTCGACGGCGATGATGTTGCCGCTGGTTTTCTCGTAAGCCGCCATCATCTGGGCGAGACAGGAGGGCGTCGCCTGAACCAGAACGTCGGGCAAGAGGACCGCGAACGGCTCGTCGCCTATTACGTCGCGGGCGCACCAGATCGCATGACCGAGGCCCAACGGCGCCTGCTGACGGACGAAGCTCATCGAACCGGGCGACGGCAACTCCCTGTCGAGGGCGTTCAAGACGTCCGTCTTGCCCTTCATCTTCAGGGTGTCTTCGAGTTCGTAGGCGCGGTCGAAGTAGTCCTCAATCGCGCCCTTGTTGCGACCGGTGACGAACACGATGTGCTCGACGCCGGCCTCCAGAGCTTCGTCGACCACGTATTGAATTGCGGGCCGGTCGAACACCGGCAGCATTTCCTTCGGTATCGACTTGGTCGCCGGCAGCACGCGGGTCCCCAGACCGGCGACGGGGAGCACGGCTTTGCGAAGTCGGGCCATGGAGATCTCCTCAGGCGACGCCGGCGCGCAGGCAGTCGTGCATGTGCAGAATGCCGACAGGCCTTCGGTCGTCATCGACGACGAACAGAACGGTCACGCGCGGGTCCATCTCCGTCATCATCCGCAAGGCCTCGGCGGCGAGCGTCGCGGGCCGGGCGACTCGCGGCGCGCGAGTCATCACCTCGCCGGCGGTTTGGTTCAACAGATCCGGGCCCATGTGGCGGCGCAGGTCGCCGTCGGTCACGATGCCGACAAGGGCCCCGGCGCCGTCGACCACTCCGACGCAACCAAATCGTTTTTCCGACATGGCGATCAGCGCCTCGGACATTGGCGAGTTCGGCCCGATCGTCGGAACCTCCTCGCCCGCGTGCATCAAATCGCGCACCGACGACAGCGCGCCGCCAAGCGTGCCCCCAGGGTGGAACGCCCGAAAGTCCGACGCGGTGAATCCGCGGGTCTCCAGAAGCGCGACCGCGAGCGCGTCGCCCAGCGCCAGCATGACCGTCGTCGACGTCGTCGGGGCGCGCGTTTCGCCGCAGGCTTCAGGCGCGTCCGGACACGCCAGAACGATGTCGGCCTCGCGACCAAGAAGGCTGTCACTTTGACAAGTCATGGCGATCAACGGAATTGAGAACCGCCGGGAGTAGGCGAGCATGTCGGCGAGCTCGCGGGTCTCACCGGATTTGGACAACGCCAAGACGGCGTCGTCCGGCGTGATCATGCCAAGGTCGCCGTGACTGGCCTCGGTCGGATGAATGAACTGAGCCGGCGTGCCGGTCGACGCCAAAGTCGCGGCGATCTTGCGCGCGATGTGGCCGGACTTGCCGATCCCGGCGCAGATGAGCCGGCCCTTGAGATCGCGAATGAGCGTCACGGCGGCGGCGAAGTCTTGGCCGATCGAATCCGACAGGTTTTCAAGGCCGGCGATCTCCGTCGCCAGCACGCGCCGCGCGATCGCGACAGGTTCGTCGCTGTCGGACGTGGAGGTGGGGGACGTCATCTGGGTCATGGCGGGGCTTCTAACCGTTGACGGCGCCGGGGGAAAGCGTCCGTGGCGACTTGCCTGGGTCGAAAGCGGAAGCTAACCCTCGACGCCGCCCTTCCGGAGACGTGCATGACGACCCTCGCCCTTTTGCGCCACGGCCAAAGCCAGTGGAATCTCGAGAATCGATTCACCGGATGGGAGGACGTGGATCTGACCGACACCGGGGAAGCGGAAGCGCGTCGGGCCGGTCGGCTGCTGAAGGACACCGGCGTCGACTTCGCCGAAGTCCACACGTCGGTTCTCAAACGGGCGATCCGGACGTCATGGCTGGCGTTGGAGGAGATGGACCGGACCTATCTGCCGGAACTCAAAGACTGGCGCTTAAACGAGAGGCACTACGGGGCGCTGACGGGGCTCGACAAGGCCGAAACGGCGGCGGCGCACGGCGAGGACCAGGTTCGCATTTGGCGGCGGTCGTACGACATCCCGCCGCCGCCGCTTGCCGACGACGACGCACGGCACCCGCGGTTCGATCCGCGCTACGCTGAAATCGACGACGCGGAGCTGCCGGCGACGGAGTCGTTGAAGACGACGCTCGATCGCGTCTTGCCCTATTGGTCGACCATGATTGAGCCGAGTCTGGAGGGCGGGAGATCGGTGATCGTCGTCGCGCACGGAAATTCGCTGCGCGCCACCATGAAGCACATCTTCGGCGTTTCCGACGCCGACATTCTCAATTTTGAGGTTCCCACCGGAAATCCGCTCTTGGTGAGGTTTGACGGTCCGACGCTGAATCTCATCGACGCCGCCTATTTGGACACCGCACGGAGCAATAAGCTTCCGCCGTCGCCGGCGGTTTCGGCTTGACGACCGCCGACCAGATCCACATGACGCGCGCCCTCGAACTGGCGCGCTCTCGGCTCGGTCGCGTCGCCCCCAACCCCGCTGTCGGCTGCGTCATCGTCAACAACGGCGTCGTTGTCGGCGAAGGCGCGACGGGCGACGGCGGCCGGCCCCACGCCGAAGAGTTCGCCTTGACGGCCGCCGCCGGCGGCGCAGCCGATTCAACAGTTTACGTGACGCTGGAACCGTGCGCGCGCCGTTCGTCCGGCGACGCGTCGTGTTCGCAGCGGTTGGTCGACGCTGGAGTCGCGCGCGTGATCGCGGCCAGTCCGGACCCGCACGCGTTCGCCGACGGACTCGGTGTCGCGCGGTTGCGCAACGCTGGCGTGGCGGTTGAGGTTGGATTGCTCGGTGTAGACGCCGAGCGGGTCAATTCGGGATTTCTTTCCGTCGTGCGCCGCGGTCGGCCGTTGGTGGCGATAGACCCGGACGCGGAGAGCTACGACGCCGACCTTGATTTGAGCGCCGATCAAGTCTCGGCGCACGCCCTCAAGGCGCTGGCTAAGATCGGTCTGACGCGCGTGCGGGCGATTCCCGGAACGCCACTGGCTCAGGCCCTGAGGGCGGCCGGTTTGGTCGACATCGATTGCGAGGCGGAAAAGGCGGCGCGCTGAAAGCGCGCCGCCTTGCCGCGCGGCATTGCACTGAAGGTCAGTCTCCGCTCGACGCGTCTATGACCTTCTTCGTCCGACTCGCATTGGCGGCGCCGTTAGAAATCGCGATTTGCCGCGGCTTCATGGTTTCCGGCAATTCACGGCGCAGATCGATTGTCAGCATGCCGTTTTCAAGCCGGGCGCCGTCGACGATGACGTGGTCGGCAAGTTTGAACCGGCGCTCGAAGGCGCGTTCGGCGATCCCGCGGTGCAGGAACTTGCGGTCGTCCGCAATTTCCTTTCGGCCGGCGATCGTCAAGGCGCCTTCATTGACCTCGACGGTGAGATCGTCCTCGCGGAAACCGGCGACGGCGAGTTCGATCCGATACGCGTTTTCATCGGTCTCTTCGATGTTGAACGGGGGATAGGCCGGCGAGCCCGTGTCGGAGCGGGTGGCGGCGTCGATCATGTCGATCATGCGGTCCACTCCCACGATCGAGCGGTAAAGCGGTGTCAGGTCCATTGCACGCATCTGTCACATCCTCCTAAGAAGCGACGTGTTTTGCCTCGAATTCGGGTGGCGGGCCGAGGCGTCCCGCATGGCCGGTATGCGCGTCCCGCACACGGCGACGCTCCGGCCGGCGGACCCGCCGTCGGCGGCGTCCGTTGGGGATGTGGGGGCGTCGCCACAGCCGCGCAAGAGCATGGATGGACGCCGCCGGACGGCTCGTGTATCGGCCCTCCCATGAACCTCGCAAGGACACTTGGGGCCGCCGCCGCGTTGATGCTGTCAGCGTGCGGCGACGACGCGCCCGCGCCGGTCGAGATTGAGTCCGCGCCGCAGCCGTTGGCCGGCACGCTTGACTGGGCTGTGGCGGGCGCATGGCGGTCGGAGGAGGACCGGAGCCGGGACGCGGCCCTCAAACCCGTTGAATTTTTTGACGTCGTCGGCGTCGACCCCGATTTCGACATCCTCGAAATGTGGCCCGGATCCGGCTGGGCGGCCGGCGTCTTGGCCCCTTACGCCCGCCACGGGGGCGGCTCTGTGGCGCTGGCGGTTCCGCCGGCGGAACCCGAAGACGACGTCGAGGCGCTGAACTCTCGATTGCGGGAACGCTTCGCCGACACGTCGGTGTTCGGCGACGTTCGCTTCACGACGTTCGGCCGGAACACCGGCCCTCTCGCGGAGTCGAACTCCCTCGATGTTATTTTCAGCGTTCGCGATGTCCATGCGTGGATGGCCCTCGGCTTCGCGGACAAAGCGTTCGCCGACGCGTTCGCCGCCTTGGTTGCCGGCGGCGCGCTCGTGATCGTGGAAGCGCGCGCGACCGAGGGCGGCGTGCAAGACCCGGCCGCCCCGACCGGCTACGTGCAGGCGTCGCACATTCGTCGCCTTGCCGAGGACGCGGGATTTTCGTTCGTCGCCGAGAGTGATCTCTACGCCAATCCCGCGGACGACCATGATCACCCCTTCGGTGTCTGGACCTTGGCTCCGTACAATCGCACGTCCGCATTCGGTGCGGCGCCTGATCCGGCGTACGACCGCGGCGCCTTCGACCCGATCGGCGAACCGGATCAAACGATCCTGATCTTTCGCAAACCCGGATCATGATCGTCGAAGCGATCCTGGCCGCAGCCTTGCAGACGGCGCCGGAGGATTTTGCGAACACGCGATGCGGCTTCGGCGCCGAGCCGGAATTGCGCCTCGTATTGAGTCCGGCGTCGAAGGCGTTTCGCCGACTCAGCGCCTACCGCGCGCTGCCCGTCGGCGAGCGCGATTCATTTCAGCCGTCATTCCACGGATCCGATGCCGACGGCGGCGCGTGCTATTTCCTTACAGATGCGGCGGGCGAGAAATTCAAGCTGCTCGCTTCCGCGCAGCAGCACGATCTGAGCCTTCCGGGGCCGCACGTTTTCGAACAACATCCGATTCTCGTCGCCGCAACGCCGGCGGCGGGATCGCCGCGACTTGAGATCGTCTTGTCGCCGACTTCGGCGCCGGCCGAATCGACAGACGCCGCGAGGCTCGTGCGGGGCGCCGTGCAGGCCGACAGGTTCGTTCGCCGCCAGCACGGAATCATCGGCTGGATCGCGCCCGGAATCCACGGCGTTCGCTTTGAGTGGGACGGATCTGCGCCGGCGGCCGACGCGGTGTTTGCGGACGGCCGAAGGGTTCCGTTGCCGGCGTATTTCGACTCCGCCGAATTCATGCCTTTGAAGGACCGATCCCTCCGTCACGTCGTCCGGCTCGAATTCGGCCGCGCCCCACGCCGAATGGTGTTCACCCCGTGACCGACGCCCGGGTGCTGCAGCTGATCGATCGCGCCCGGCAGGCGCTCAAACGCGATGGGTTCGACAAGGTCGTGGCGTTTGATTTCGGCTCCGAAGGTCGGGTGCGGGTCGATGGCCCGGCCGGTGTCGTCGGGCTGTCCGGCGGCGCCGCCGATTGTGAACTCGCCGTCAGTCTCGACGACTTTCTCGCCATGGCTGACGGCCGACTCGATCCCGCCAAAGCCTTCCTGCGCGGCCGCTTCAAAGTCTCGGGCGACATGGGCGTGGCGCTGGATTTGGCGCGCCGCCTGGCCGCGCGCTAGCGCGCCGACCGTTTCAAGCTGACCAGCGCATCGTTCAACACGCGTGGGTCGCCCGCGGCGATGACCTGTCCGGAATCCGGTCCAGACTCGCCGTACCAATCGGTCAGCACGCCGCCGGCCGCACGAACGATCGGGACGAGGGCGCGAACATCGTGAGGCTGCAGGCCGGCTTCAGCGACCAAGTCCACATGGCCGGCGGCGAGTTGCATGTAGGCGTAAGCGTCGCAGCCGTAGCGCGTGAGCTTCGCCGTGGCGCGCAGTTGCTCGAACGCGGCCGCTTCAGCGCCGTCGAAGAGATTCGGGTCGGTGGTTGAAATGACCGCGTCGCGCAACGCGGCGCAGCTTCGTACGCGCAATCGCGAATGTCGGGCGTCGCGGCGAAACACCGCCCGGTCGGCGTACCCCACATAACGCTCGCCGATGTAGGGCTGATCCACTAGGCCCAGCACCGGCTCATCGTTCCAAGACAGGGCGATGAGCGTCGTCCAAAGTGGAATGCCGGCGATGAAGGCGCGGGTGCCGTCGATCGGATCCAGCGTCCAGGTATAGGGTCCGGCGGCCGGCGAATCGCCGAATTCTTCGCCGGAGACACCGTGATCGGGAAATTTCGCTTCGATAATTCGGCGGATGGCGGCTTCAGCGAGCCGGTCGGCGTCGGTCACCGGGTCGAAGTCACGACCGCCGGACTTGTCGACGACGTCGGCCGTGACGCGAAAACGGCTCACGGTTTCCGCCGCCGCCGCGTCGGCGAGACGCTCCGCGAATGCCGAAAAATGACACAGGTCGTCGATCGATGGGGGGGCGGACGCGGGCATGCCGCGCGCTTATCACACGCCGCAGAATTCGGCGACGGCGCCGTCAGTCGACGTTGAGGGATTTCGCAAGATCGAGAAGACGCCGGCGCGGCCCTTCAGCGAGATTGTAGTAGGCCCGCACCAAGTCCATCGTTTCTTTTTGGGACAAGATGTCCGGGCTCAAGGCCGAGCTTTCAACGTCGTCGTCGTCCGCCAGACCTTCATAGAAGTACTGCACCGGCACGTGCAGCGCGCCCGACAGTTCAAACAGACGGCTCGCGCTGATGCGGTTGGCGCCGCACTCGTATTTTTGGATCTGCTGAAAGCGAATCCCTACCGATTCGGCGAGTTGCTGCTGGGTCAGGCCCAACAGCCGCCGCCGGCGCCGAAGCCGCTTGCCGACATAAAAGTCAATTTCGCTCGCCATCGCGCCACGCCTGCCGAAAACCAAGTTCGGCTATCCCGCAGCAAGCACCATGCCGTTGAGGGGAATTGTGGGGCGTCGGCGTCGCTTGTTGGGCTAAAATGACGCCAAGCGTCGGCCCCGAGCCCCATTGGGGCCCGAGGGCCAAACTCAACAAACGCTTGAAATCAATACTCAAGCCGGGCCGGCGGGCCGCAATTGTTGCGCTGCAGCGGACCGCCCTTGATGCGTGCTGCACTGCGGGATACGCTCCCGCGGCGGGCGTCGTTCGCGACGTCGGCGCGCCCATATTGGGCGTTTCCTCCCCAATAAACTTCGGCCGCGCGTTGCGCGGCCGCTTTTTTTCCGCCGGCGCTCAAGGCTGAAGGGCGTGGCGACCGGCGTCCGTGAGCGCGACCATCATCCGCGTCAGCGCCGAGCGAAGCTTGTCGAAGCCGGCGGTGCGCTCAAGCCGCAGTTCGTCCAAATAGAGCGCGCGGTTGAGTTCGATCTGCACCGCATGAAGGCCGGCGAAC
>JAJFFL010000165.1 GCA_021776705.1 Alphaproteobacteria bacterium | reverse complement strand
TCGGCGTCGGCGAGGACCAAGCTCGGATCGGAGCCGCCGAGCTCGAGCACCGCCGGCTTGATTTCCGACGCCGCGATCGCCGCCACGGCGGCGCCGCCGCGCGCCGAGCCGGTGAACGAAACCGCGCGCACGCGGGTGTCGCGAATGACAGCCTCGACCCGCGGCGTTTCGAGCATCAGCGCGTCGAACACCCCGTCGGGCGCGCCCGCGTCCGCAAAGACTTGCGCGATCGCGCGCGCGCACCCGGGGACGTGCGGGTCGTGTTTCATCAAGCAGGTGTTGCCCGCCATGAGGGCCGGCGCGCAGAATCGGAACGCCAGCCAAAACGGCGCGTTCCACGGGAGAACCCCAAGGACGATCCCGAGCGGCAAGTGTTGAACGTAGCTCTTTGTCGCGTCCGACCCGAGGATCTGCGGCGTCAGGTAGGCTTCCGCCTGATCGGCGTAGTGCTCGGCGCACCAAGCGGCCTTCTCCACTTCGCTGCGCGCTTCTCGAATCGGCTTGCCCATCTCTTCCGTCATGATCGGCGCGAGATCCTCGACACGCGCGCGCAGTTGGGCCGCAACGGCGCGCAGCGTCGTCGCCCGTTCGGCGAACGATCGCGTGCGCCAGGGTCGGAACGCGCCAGCCGCCGCGGCGAGCTTGGCCTCGACGACGTCGTCCGAGTCCGGTTCGATCTCGCGCGCGAGTTCCCCCGTCGCCGGATTGACGGCTCTCAACATGTCAACGTCTCCGTGGTTCGGCGACGCGCGCTATTTAGCGGCGACGTCGTCGTTGGCTGATTTCGACTTTGGCGCATGCGACGGCCTCGCCGCGGCGTCCGGCTTGGCGACAAACTCTCGCGCCAGCTTGAAGAATGACTCACACCCGTTTTCGGTCACGCGAATCGTGTCGGAGATGCCGACCGTCTTGTCGCCGTCGACACCCCAAATCCAAGGAATCAAGTGTAGGGTCATGCCTTCCTTGAACGTGCGCGAGTCGCCTTGCATTAGGCTGAGAATGTAGCCCTCGTCCCAACTCGGCGGAAATGCAATGCCGATCGAGTAACCTGATCGCGTGATCAACTGACCGCCGTGTTCACCGCCGGTGATGATTTGGCGCACGATGTTGTCGGCGTCGGACACGGTCAAGCCGGGCTGGATGGCGCTCTCCACCTCTTCCAACGCTTCCATCATCCGCGCCTGCGCTTCTTTCATGGAGGCGGACAGCTTGCCGAGCACGACCGTGCGCATCATCGCCGTGTGATATCGCCGGTAGCAGCCGCCAACCTCGAGGAACACGTGTTCGCCCGGCTGCAGGACGCGGCCTTCCCACGTCGCGTGCCCAATCATGGTGCGGGGTCCTGAGGTGACATAGGGCATCACCGCGGGCGGCTCGCCGCCGGCTCGGAACATGGCGTCGCTGATCGCGGCCCCGATCTCGTTCTCGCTGACGCCGGGCGCGCAGGCGTCGATGCCCGCCTGCATGCCGGCCTCCGTCGCGATCGCCGCGCGCTTCATCACATCGATCTCGGCCGGTGATTTCCGGACCCGACCTTCTTCAACGATTCCGAAGCAGTCGATCAGCTTGCCGCCGGTGTAGGCGGTGCGCACGCGGTCCTGTTGGTAGGCGGGAAAAAAGTAGCTGTTGCGTTCGTAGCCGACGACGGCGTGCGCCAGGCCGAACTCGCGCATGCTTTCAACCAGGCACTGAATTGCGTCGCCGTTGTCCGGGTAAGGCCGCGTTTTCTCCACCCACGTGCGCGCGTGGACATTTGATTCCTCCAAGTTGCGCGTGATCATGAAGCAGTCGCCGTCGACCGGCACGACGAGCGCTTGGAAGAACGAGTATCCCGTCGTTTGGTAGTCCGTGAGATAATGGAGGTTTTCCGGGTCGGTGATGATCACCGCGTCGAGCAGCCGCTCCCTCATACGGGCGCGCAAGCCGTCGAGACGGCGCTGGTATTCCTCGTGCGGGAAGGTCATGTCCTCGCGCTGTTTCATGCCGCTTTCGCAATCGTATTTGTCGACGCCTCGAGAATGTCGAGGCCTTCGTCGAGGTCGGTGTCGGGAATCGTTAGCGGTGGAATCAGCTTGAGCACGCGCCCCGATGGGCCGCAGCCGCCGATCAGGAGTCCCTGTTCAAAACAGCGGGCCGCAATCTCCTTGGCGAGAGCGCCGTCGCGGGTGTCGAGACCATGCATCATTCCGCGGCCGCGAACTTCGAAACCGCTGTGCTTCCCGGCGATATGATCAAGGCGTTCAACCATGCGCGCGCCTTTGCGCCGCACCGCGACGATCAGATCGTCGTTCTCAAAGTGGCGCAGCGCTTCGCGCCCGGCGACGAACGAAATGCCTTGACCGCGGAACGTGCCGGTGTGTTCGCCGGGCGACCAATGCTTGTCGTGCTCCGGTTTGGTCAGATTCATCGCCAACGGCGTGCCGAAGCCGCCGATGCCTTTGGCGAGGCAGACGATGTCCGGATCGAGGTCCATGCCGTCGAAACTGAAGTAGGACCCGGTCCTGCCGCAGCCGGCTTGAATGTCGTCGACAATGAACAAGGCGCCGCGCTGGCGAGCGAAAGCGCGCACTTCCTGCAACCATTCCGCCGACGCGACGTTGACTCCGCCTTCGGCCTGGATCGGCTCGACCAGGATCGCCGCCGGCAGTTCGTAACCCGACGAGGGATCGGCGTAGGACGCGGCGAGGCTTTGCAGCGACTCGCCAAACGGCAAGCGCATGACGTGCTCCAAAGGCACGCCGGCGGCGTTGCGAAAATACGCGTTCGCGGTGCACGCCAGGGCGCCGAGCGTCATCCCGTGAAATCCGTGGGTGAAAGCGATGACGGTGCGCCGACCGGTGACGCGTCGGGCAAGCTTCAGCGCGGCCTCAACCGCGTTGGTGCCTGTGGGCCCGGTGAATTGGAGTCGGTGATTCATGCCGCGCGGCTTGAGGATCGTGTCCACGAACGCCTGGATGAAGTCGCGCTTGACGGTGGTCGCCATGTCGAGGCTGTGCGCGACGCCGTCGGCCTCGATGAAGTCGATGACGGCGCGCTTCATGCGCTCGTTGTTGTGGCCGAAGTTGAGAACGCCGGCGCCGCCGAAAAAATCGATGTAGGACTTGCCGCGCTCATCGACTTGGCGCGCGTTGGACGCCGACTTGAAAACGGTCGGAAACATCCGGACGTAACCCCGCACTTCCGATTCCCACTGCTCAAATACGTCCATGGTTTTCTCCCTCCCGGCGGCCTAGGCCCCGAGTTTTTTGGTCTAGTCCGGTGCGCTGTCCGGCCCCGGCGCGCCGGCGAGGCGCGCGAACACACGGGCGACGATTGGAATCAAGCGGTCGTTGAAGTCGTAGCGCGGACTGTGGCACGGCGCATCGTGACCCGCGCCGTCGTCGGCGCCCACGAGGGCGAACGCGCCGGGAATTTCCTTGAGGTAGTAGCTGAAGTCTTCCGACGCCATGATCGGAACCGGAGTCGATTCGCTGCGCCAATTCTCGCCCAGTTCGCCAGCCAGGGCGTCGCGCATGGCGCCGGCCTCGGAGGTGTGATTGACCGTGGCGTCGTAGCGCGGCGTCAACTCGACGCGGGCTTCAGTTCCGTAGGCGCGCGCCGTTGATTCGCTGATGTCGGCGATCAAGGCGTTCAAGATCTTTCGGTCGTCGGCGCGCGCGATGCGAAATGAGCCGCCCAGCTCCGCCGTATCGGGAATCACCGTGTCGCCGCTGGGCGCTTCGATCCAGGTCACGCTGAGCACCGCGGCGTGTTGGGCCGGAAGCCGACGGCTTATGACCTGCTGCAACGCGATCGTGACGGCGGAGGCGGCGAGCACCGGATCGCGGCACGCCTCGGGCTGGCTGGCGTGGCCGCCGCTGCCCTGAATCGTGATTTTGAACGTTCCGTTGCCGGCCATGACGGCGCCGTCCGGACAGACCGCCTGACCGAAAGGAATGGCCGGCCAATTGTGCCAGCCGAAGATCGAGTCGACGCCGTCGAGAGCGCCGTCTTCGATCATACGCTTGGCGCCGTGGCCTCCCTCTTCGGCCGGTTGGAACAACAAGGTGACCGGACCGGGAAGCCGGTGTTCGTGGTGCTTAAGCCAAGCGGCGGTCGCCATAAGCGTCGCCGCGTGGCCGTCGTGCCCGCACGCGTGCATGAGGCCGGCGTTCGCCGAGGCCCACTCCAAGTCGGTTTCTTCAACGATCGGGAGCGCGTCGATGTCGCCGCGCAGTGCGATCCGTCGGCCGGATGCGTCCGCCGCCAGCGTTGCGACCGTGCCGGTGTCGGCGCAAGCGCGCCACGGAACGCCAAGGTCGTCAAGCGAGCGACGGATCGAGGCCGCCGTGTTTTTCTCGTTCCAGCTCAGTTCGGGACGCCGGTGCAAACCGCGTCGAAATTCGACGGCGGACGTGACCAGCGCGTCCCAGTCGTCGCCGGTCCGAGCGAACGCAGCGGGTTTCGAGGCGGCCGTCATGGCCGGAACCTAACGAGGTCGCCCCGCCCGACACAAGCAAAGGCGCTGCTTTCTCGCCTGCGGATCGGGTCAAGCGGGTCCGGCTCATTGCGACAAAGTCCGCTCACACGCAGCCGGCCGCGCGCAAGCCGACCCACAAGGCCACGCTCCGCAGGCCCCGGGACGGGAAACGTCGATCCGCTCCGGCGCGCCGCAAGCGGCCGCCCGAAAATCTAGCCGCGCGGGGGTTCTTTCTCGCCCATGTCCGTCTTTTCGTCGTCGGTGAAGCCCACGGACTCCTCGGCGGCTTTCGCCCCGAATCGGCGTCGGGCGCGGTCGTACATCGTCGTCTTCGAGCGGGACGCCGAAAACGCCGCGCGCATCCGACCCTTTTCGAGCTGCACCGTGTCGGCGGCCGCGAAACCGAGGCTCCGGCCGACGGCGTAGGCGTCGATGTCGGCGCCCAGGAACATGAATTTCCAGCCGCGCTTCTTCAGCCGCTCGATCATGGCCACGATCTGCTCCAGGCCGTATTCCTTCGACGCGTTCTCCATGCCGTCGGTCATGACCGTGAAAATGACGCCGTCCTTGTCGCCCGTGACGCGGCCTTCCGTTGCGGCAAGCGTCGTTCCGACCGCGTCATAGAGCGGCGTCATGTGGTCCGGGCGATAGTTGTCGAACACGCCGTCCGACACGCCGTCGAGGCGGGCGCCGGCGATCGCGCGCGCCGTCGACCCCCGGGTTTAGCGCCCCACCGTCACCGGCGGGGCGGCCCGCC
>JAJFFL010000164.1 GCA_021776705.1 Alphaproteobacteria bacterium | reverse complement strand
TCGGAGTCGCCGAGGACGTGCGGGCCACGGCGGGGATCACGCCGGGACTGATCCGCCTGTCGGTCGGGCTTGAACCGGCCGAGGATCTGACGGCGGACCTCGAACTCGCCTTGCAGGCGGTCTAAGAAGACGGGCTTGGGTCGACCCTGGTTCTCGGAGGTGGCGCGTGAGCGCGGCGGACACGGCGAGTTTGGAACTGGACGCGGACGCCCGCGCCGCCCTCGATTGGATCGACGGCGAGGCGGACGCGAGGGCCGACGAGGTCAAGGCGTGGTCGCGAATCAACTCCGGCAGCCGCAACGACGCCGGTCTGCGGGCGATGCTCGAGGTGTTGCCGACGGCGTTCGCGCGTTTGGAGGCGCGCATCGACCGGGTCGATCTGCCGCCCAGCGAGGTCGTCGGCGCCGACGGGACCGTGCGGCCGGTCGAACATCCGCCGTCGCTGAGGGTCACGCAGCGGCCCGCGGCGCCGATCCAGATCGTGCTGACCGGCCACTACGACACGGTGTTTCCCGTCGACAGCGCGTTTCAAGATTGGCGGATGCTCGACGCGGACACGATCAACGGGCCCGGCGTCGCCGATATGAAGGGCGGCGTCCTGGTGATGGCGACCGCGCTGGCGGCGCTGGAACGCCACCCCAAGGCCGGCGACGTCGGCTACACGGTGTTCTTGAGCCCCGACGAGGAAATCGGCTCGCCGGCGTCCGGCGCCGCGATCACCGAGTTGGGCCGCACCGCGCACGCCGGCATGACGTATGAACCGGCGCTCGCCGACGGCGGTCTCGCCGGGGCGCGCAAGGGTTCGGGAAATTTCAGCCTGGTCGTGCGCGGCCGCGCCGCCCACGCCGGGCGCGAGCACCATCTCGGCCGCAACGCGCTGGAGGCGGTCGCCGGGTTCGTCGTCGGCCTTCAGGCGCTCAACGGCCGCCGCGACGGCGTCACGTTCAACGCCGCCAAGATCGACGGCGGCGGGCCGAGCAACGTCGTCCCGGACCTCGGCGTGTGCCGCTTCAACGTTCGCTTGGGCCGCCCGGAGGACGCCGACTGGATCACCGCGGAGGTCGCCAAGCTGGTCGCCGACGTGAACCGGCGCGACGGCGTCACGGCGACGCTGCACGGCGGATTCACCCGTCCGCCCAAACCCATGGCGCCGCCCAACGCCCGCTTGTTCGCCTACACGCGGGCGGCGGGAGCGGCGCTCGGTATCGATGTGTTCTGGAGCGACACGGGCGGCGTCTGCGAAGGCAACAACCTGTGGGCGGCCGGCTGCCCCAACGTCGACACGCTCGGCGTCCGCGGCGGCCAAATTCACTCGGCGGACGAATTCGCGATCCTGTCCAGTCTTCCCGAGAGGGCCAAGTTGTCGGCGGCCATGTTGATGGGGTATGCCTCCGGCGCGTTCGACGTGCGCGGCCTGCGGACGTCTTGAGGTCATTCCATGCTGATCGTCCGTCCCGCGCGCGACTCCGATTTCGACGCGTTCTCTGAACTGGCGCGATTGTCCGGCCCCGGCTTCACGAGCCTGCCGGACAACGAAGAACTGTTGCGCGACCGAATCGCCAAGTCCGAAGCCTCGTTCGTCGCCGACGTCGCCGAGCACGGAGAGGAATCTTATCTCCTGATGCTCGAGGACACGGCGTCGGGGCGGATCATGGGCTGCGCGGCGGTGAAGGCGGGAGTCGGCCTGTCCAAGCCGTTCTTCAACTTCAAGCTGTTCCGGATCGCCCAGTCGTCGCATGTCGCGGATCGGCGGTTCGACATGGATGTCGCGGTGCTGGTCAACGAGTTCGCCGGCAGCACCGAGGTCGGCACCTTGTTCGTGCACCCCGATTTTCGCGGCGGCGGCACCGGGCGCATGCTGGCGCAGTCGCGCTACCTCCTGATGGCCGCCGGACCGCAGCGTTTCGGGCCGGTGATCATCTCGGAGCTCCGCGGCCTCGTCGACGACAAGGGACGTTCGCCGTTCTGGGACGCGCTGGGGTCGAAGTTTTTCCGCATGGAGTTCGACGAGGCCGACGAAATGTCGGCCGCCACCGACAACCAGTTCATTCTCGACCTGATGCCCAAGTACCCGATCTACCTCGACCTTCTGCCGGCCGAAGCGCGCAAGGTCGTCGGCGAAGTCCACGCCGACGGCGCCGGCGCGATGCGGCTGTTGGAGTGGGAAGGGTTCCGCTACGACCGGGTCGTCGACATCTTCGACGGCGGCCCGCTGGTGTCGACGCCGCAACGCGACATTCGCACCATCCGTGAGAGCCGCGTCGTGACCGTGCGCGCCGGGTCGACGTCGGGCGCCGCGTCGTCGGTGTTCTTGTCGTCGGACCGGTTTCCCGACTTCCGGGTCTGCCGCACGCGGGTGTCGCTCGGCGGATCGCAAGCCACCGTAGACGCCACGGCGCTCGCCGCGCTCGGACTCGCCGACGGCGACCCGGCGCGGGTCTGGATTCACGGCTAGGAGAGGTCATGCAATTCATCGACGGCGCCTGGACCGACGGAGCCGGCGCGGCCTTCACTTCAAGCAACCCGGCGACCGGCGAGGACGTTTGGACCGGCGCTGCGGCTTCGGCTGACGACGTCGCCGCGGCGGTCGCCGCGGCGCGCGCGGCGTTTCCCGATTGGGCCCGCGCCGGCGCCGGCGCACGCCGCGAGGTGGCGCTCAAGTTCAAAGCCGAACTTGAGGCGCAAAAGGCCGCGCTCGCCGAATTGATCGCCCGCGAAACCGGCAAGCCGCGCTGGGAGGGCGAGGGCGAAGCGGCGGCGATGATCGGCAAGATCGACATTTCCTTGAAGGCCTACGACGAACGCACCGGCGCAACGGCGACCGACGCCGCGTTCGGCCAAGCGACGCTGCGGCACAAGCCGCACGGAGTCATGGCGGTGTTCGGCCCCTACAATTTTCCAGGCCATCTGCCCAACGGCCACATCGTGCCGGCGCTGATCGCCGGCGACACGGTGGTGTTCAAGCCGTCCGAACTGACGCCCGGCGTCGGCGAATTGATGGTCAACGCCTGGGACGCGGCCGGCGCGCCGCGCGGCGTCGTCAACCTCATCCAGGGCGCGCGCGACACCGGGGCGGCGCTCGCCGACGCCGAGATCGACGGTCTCCTGTTCACCGGCTCCGTCGACACCGGCGTCATGTTTCACCGCAAGTTCGCAGGCCGGCCGGAAGTGATCCTGGCGCTGGAGATGGGCGGCAACAATCCGCTCGTGATCTGGGACGCCGCCGACGTGGAGGCGGCCGCGGTGGTGGCGCTGCAATCGGCGTTCATCACCTCCGGCCAACGCTGTTCGTGCGCGCGGCGCCTGATCGTGCCCGAGGGCGCGGCCGGCGACGCCGTGGTCGACGCGTTGATCGCGCTTGTCGCGCGCGCCCGCATCGGCGCCTGGAACGCCGAGCCCGAACCCTTCATGGGCCCGCTGATCTCCGCCGCCGCCGTCGCCACGACGCTGCAGGCGCAGGACCGCTACGAGTCGCAGGGCGGCATGGTGCTGCTGCGGGCGCGCGGCCTCGATGACGGCGACGCGTTCGTGTCGCCGGGAATCGTCGACATGACCGGCGTCGCCGCCGAAGGCGACAAGGGACGGTAAGGCCCGGTGAAGCAGCAGGTACGGGGGCGCCACCGAGGCGCCCCCCGC